>NZ_FOVS01000001.1:183468-464952 GCF_900115235.1 Pseudomonas sp. NFACC24-1 | reverse complement strand
TACTTGATGAAGGCTGAACTCAAAACACTCTGGACCCCGAGTACTGCCTGGGGTTGGCGATCGACCTGGAAGCAATGGCTGCGCCATGCGCATGAAAGCGAAATACCAGCTCTGATCCAGTTCGCCAAACGGCTAAAGGGTTACTGGCGGGGCATCGTGAGCCGGGTTCGCTGGCCGATGCACACCGGTCAGTTGGAAGGAATAAACAATCGAATAAAGGTCATCAAGCGGATGGCGTACGGTTACCGGGATAGCGAATTCTTTTTCATGAAGATCAAGAGCGTCTTTCCCGGTAATCCGTGAAGAACCTTTTTTACCAGGGGAGTTGCAACGATGCAGGCAGGGGTTAAACCGCGGATCGGGATGATCGGCACCGGGGCGATTGGCGGGTTTTATGGCGTGATGCTGGCGCGCGCCGGTTTTGACGTGCACTTTCTACTGCGCAGCGAATTTGCTGCCGTGGCCGAAGCCGGTTTGCGAATCGACAGCGCGGTCCATGGCACGCTGGCCCTCGACCCCGTCCAGGCCTATCGCTCGGCAGCCGATATGCCGCCCTGTGACTGGCTGCTGGTCGGCGCCAAGACCACCAGCAATGCCGATCTGGCTCCGGCCATTGCCCAGGCTGCCGCTGACGGGGCAAAAGTCCTGTTGCTGCAGAACGGCCTGGACGTCGAGGACGATCTTCGACCGTTGTTGCCCGATTCGCTGCATCTGCTGGGTGGCCTGTGCCTGATCTGCGTGCATCGCCTCAGCCCTGGTGTCATCGCCCACCAGGCACTTGGCGCGGTCAACGTCGGTTATCACAGCGGTCCCTGTGCCGATCAGGCGCAACGCATGGCAATCGTCGAAGAGGCGGCGACGTTGTTCCGCAGCGCCGGTATCGAGGCCCAGGCCATGCCTGGCTTGCAACAGGCCCGCTGGCAGAAGCTGGTATGGAATGTGCCGTACAACGGTCTTTCGGTCTTGTTGGACGCCAGCACCACGCCGTTGATGGCCAACGATCATAGCCGCGAATTGATCCAGGCGCTGATGGCGGAGGTGGTCCGTGGTGCGCAAGCCTGCGGGCATCACATCGCGCCGGGTTATGCCGAGTATCTGTTCATGATGACCGAGAAGATGCCCGATTACTGGCCGAGCATGTACCACGATTATTCCCACAAGCGAGCGCTGGAACTGGACGCGATCTACGGCCGGCCATTGGCGGCGGCGAAAGCGGCAGGGTGTGAGCTGCCGAAAATCGAAGCCTTGTATCAGGCGTTGGTGTTCATGGATCGCTGTAACCGCTGAGCGGGGCGAAAGGGGAGTGGCATGGCAAACAACATCGACGACAAACTGGTGCTGGCGATTTCGTCGCGGGCGTTGTTCGACCTGAGGGAAAGCCACAAGGTGTACCTGTCCAGTGGCGTCGAGGCCTATCGGCAATACCAGATCGAGCATGAAGACGAAGTCCTGGCACCCGGCGACGCGTTCGCCCTCGTGCAGAAACTGCTGGACCTCAACGAACACCTGGGGCGTGCCCGGGTCGAGGTGATCCTGGTGTCGCGCAACAGTGCCGACACCGGCCTTCGGGTGTTCAACTCGATCCATCATTATGGGCTGGCGATTTCGCGCGCGGCCTTCGTTGGCGGCCGCAGTCCTTACCCGTACCTCAAGGCATTCGGTTGCGACCTGTTCTTGTCCACCCATGCTGAGGACGTGCGCAGCGCCCTGGACGCCGGATTTGCCGCGGCGACCATCCTGTCGGGTGGGGCCAGTCGCGCCGCCAGCGGAGAATTGCGCATTGCCTTCGACGGCGATGCCGTGCTGTTTTCCGATGAGTCGGAGCGTGTCTATCAGGCCGGTGGTCTGGAGGCTTTCCAGGCCAGCGAACGACAGGCTGCTCGCGAGCCGCTGCGAGGCGGGCCGTTCAAGGGCTTCCTGGCGGCGCTCAACGCGCTGCAACGCGAGTTCCCCGAGGACGCCTGCCCCATCCGCACGGCCCTGGTGACCGCCCGTTCGGCACCGGCCCATGAGCGGGTCATCCGGACTTTGCGTGAGTGGGATATCCGTTTGGACGAGTCGCTGTTTCTCGGCGGCCTGACCAAATCGGCCTTCCTGGAGGCCTTTGCCGCCGATGTGTTTTTCGATGACCAGACCGGTCACTGCGAATTGGCCCGGGAGGTGGTCGCCACTGGTCACGTGCCCCATGGCATCAGTAACGAAATAAAGCCCTGACTGCCTCTGAGTCGGGACGTCAGGCCGCACGTCGCAGTCCCCAAGGCGCTGCTAAGCTGAATCAATCTCCGCCATTCTGGCACGTGAGGAGGTCACATGATTCGTTCGATGCTGTACGCCACAGACCTGGGCCTTTATGCCCCTTATGTGATGCAGCATGCCTTGGCGCTGGCACGGACGTTTGAGGCCGAGTTGTATGTGGTGCATGCGGTGGAACCGATGGGGCTGTTCGCCGAATCGGTGTTGCAAAGCTATCTCGATGAGCAGGCGCTGAACGAATTCCATCGCCAAGGTCTGAATACGGTGATGGCCAACATCGAACAGCGGGTGCTCGACAGTTTCCGTGAGGAATTGGGGGAAGGGCAACAGGACTTGAAACTGATCAGGTCGGTCAGGGTGTACCAGGGCGATCCTTCCCAGGTCATTCTGGAGCAGGCTGCGAAACTCTCCGTTGATTTGCTGATCGTAGGCAGTCATTGCCAAGGGGCGAACGGTGAAACCCCCTTGGGCAGGACCGCTGCCCGGGTATTGCAGTTATCCCGGGTACCGGTCTACCTGGTACCGCTGGTCCAGCGTCGACGTCAGGGCGAGGCTTGAGGCTAAATGATGGCGTTTTTATAAAAAGTTCTAGATTTATTGTCGAAACCTTCCATATAGTTATATACCGTCGCTGATGCCCGTGGCGTCCAACTGCTTTGAGGGATACATATGAAGCTTCAACAACTGCGCTACATCTGGGAAGTGGCGCACCACGACCTCAACGTTTCCGCTACTGCCCAAAGCCTCTACACGTCGCAACCCGGCATCAGCAAGCAGATCCGCCTGTTGGAGGACGAACTGGGCGTCGAAGTCTTCGCCCGCAGCGGCAAGCACCTGACCCGCGTGACCCCGGCCGGTGAGCGCATCATCACCACGGCTGGCGAGATCCTGCGCAAGGTCGAAAGCATCAAGCAGATCGCCCAGGAATTCTCCAACGAGAAAAAAGGCACCTTGTCGATCGCCACCACCCACACCCAGGCCCGCTATGCGCTGCCGCCGGTGATCAGCAACTTCATCAAGCAATACCCCGACGTGGCGCTGCACATGCACCAGGGGTCGCCGATGCAGATCGCCGAGATGGCTGCCGACGGCACGGTGGATTTCGCCATTGCCACCGAGGCCCTGGAGCTGTTCGGGGACCTGGTGATGATGCCGTGCTACCGCTGGAATCGCTGCGTGGTCGTGCCCCACGGCCATCCGTTGACCAAGCTGCCGAAGCTGACTCTCGAAGCCCTGGCCGAATACCCGATCGTCACCTATGTATTCGGTTTCACCGGTCGTTCCAAGCTCGACGAAGCCTTCAGCCATCGTGGCCTGACGCCAAAAGTGGTGTTCACCGCCGCCGACGCCGACGTGATCAAGACTTACGTCCGCCTGGGCCTGGGCGTGGGCATCGTCGCGAAGATGGCCGTCGATACCAAGCTCGACAGTGACCTGGTGGTGCTGGATGCCAGCGAATTGTTCGAATCCAGCGTGACCAAGATCGGTTTCCGTCGTGGCACTTTCCTGCGGGGTTTCATGTGCGATTTCATCGAGAAATTCGCGCCGCACCTGACTCGGGAAGTGATGGCCAAGGCTATCCAGTGCCACAACAAGCAGGAACTCGAAGAGTTGTTCGACGGCGTAGAACTGCCGGTGCACTAAAAAAATACCTGCCTAGATCGCCTCGGTGACAGTGAACTGTTGCCGGGCGCCTGCGACCACGATCTCCACCTCATCCCCCTCGAACTTGCCCAGCAGGCCTCGGCCCAGCGGTGAGCGGGGGGTGATGACGGTGATCGGTTGGCCTACCAGCGAGACCTTCAAGCCTGCCGCATCCGGCCCGAGGAAGAGCCATTGCTGGCGGCCGTGCTCATCTTCCAGTCCGATCAATGTGCCGACCTGAATGCCGCGCTGCTCGTCATAAGGCCTCAATGTCAGGTTTTGACAAAGGGTGAGCGCCTGGCGGATTTCTTCCACGCGCCGGGCTTGTCCGGCGGCGAGGTAGGACGCCTCGAGGCCCAGGGTGTCGTATTTGTTCTCGGCGATGTTTTCTTCGTGGGTCGCGGTTTCGTAAGCGGTTTGCGCGGCGCGCTCGGCGATATCGAGATCAATCTCGAGCTTGTCGAGAATCAACTGGTGGACGGTCTGTTTGTTCATGTCATTCGCAGAATTGCAGCACGTTGGCGCGGCTTTTTTCACTGGGCGCATTCTGGTCCTGTTGCAGCCAGAACTGGCACTTGGGGTTGGACAGGTTGCGAGGATTGCTGCGGGCCTGATCAAGCGCCTGACGCTGCTCGTTCCTTTGCAGGTTCTGCTGATACTGCTCGAACATCGGTGTGGGCGGCTCGGGGGGCGGTTGCACCGTCGGTGGTTGCGCCAGTTGATGGACGGCGGCGGCCACCGGGGCCAGTTGTTCGTTGAACAGGAATCTGGACAGTAGCCAGCCTGTCAACACGATGGCCAGGAACCCCAGCCACAGGCCCAGGGCAATGCTGAAGGTCAATTGCAAAGCCGTAAGGCGCGAGGGTGTCGAGTGATCGGGCATGGCTGCTTCCTGGCAGGGTCATGGGCAGGCGCTGATTGTCGCATGAAGATTAATCGCCGTCGGCTCTTCTGCGCGATCGGTTTATTCGGGACAATCAGGCCTTTGTCACAGGGAGTCGGGAATGGCTGTGCGCTGGGATATTTTCTGCACCGTCGTCGATAATTATGGCGACATCGGTGTCACTTGGCGCCTGGCTCGGCAATTGGTGGCCGAGCACCAATGCGCGGTGCGGCTGTGGGTCGACGACCTGCGTGCCTTCGAACGGCTGTGCCCGCAAATCGATATCACCCTGCCCGAGCAATGGCAGCAGGGCGTGCAAGTGTGCCACTGGCCTGCTGAGTGGCAGTCCACCGAGGCCGCCGAGGTGGTGATCGCCGCGTTTGCCTGCCAGTTGCCGAGTGCCTACATGGAAGCGATGGCCGAACGCCAGACGACGCCCTTGTGGATGAACCTCGATTATTTGAGCGCCGAAGACTGGGTGATCGGTTGCCATGGCTTACCGTCAGTCAAATACAAACACGTGCAGAAATATTTCTTTTTCCCGGGCTTTCGGGAGGGAACGGGTGGCTTGCTGCGTGAGGCCGGTCTGCTGGAGCGCCGTCGGCAATTCCAGCAGGATGCCGAAGCGCAACGCAGCTTCCTGCAAGGATTGGGCGTCGAGCGGGCGCCGCAAGCCTGGCTGATCTCGCTGTTCGCCTACGAGAACGCCGGGCTGGCGAGCTGGTTTGACGCGATGGCAGCCGATACCCAGGCATTTCATGTGCTGGTTCCCGAAGGGCGAGTGTTGGGCGACGTCGAGCGTTGGCTCGGTGTCGAGGGCCTGAAGGTCGGTGCGCTGCATCGACGCGGGGCGCTGACGGTGCAGGTGCTGCCGTTCATTCGCCAGGACCAGTACGACCAGTTGCTGTGGTGCTGCGATTTCAACGCCGTGCGTGGCGAAGACTCCTTCGTCCGCGCGCAATGGGCCGGTCGGCCTTTGCTCTGGCACATCTACCAGCAGGAAGAAGACGTCCACCTGGAAAAGCTCGAGGCATTTCTCAGGCTCTACAATCAGGGGCTTTCACCGGCCGCGCAAAAAGCGACCAGTGGTCTCTGGCGGGCCTGGAATGCCGGCCAGGACATGGCTGAGCATTGGAAAAGCAGCCGCGAACACCAGCGGGAACTGGCCGAACATGCCCAGGCGTGGTGTCTGGAACAGGCTTCGCGACCCGATCTTGCCGCAGCGCTGGTGAAGTTTTATGTAAATTGGATATGATACGCGGCCTAGATTTTTGTAAATCCCATCCAAATTCGGATATTCGCAATGAAAACTGGTAAAGAACTGAAACCCGGGACCGTGATCCGTCTCGAAAACGATCCTTGGCTGGTTCAGAAAGCTGAGTTCACCAAGTCGGGTCGTAACAGCGCGATCATGAAGACCAAGCTGAAGAACCTGCTGACCGGTTACAAGACCGAGATCGTCTACAGCGCCGACGACAAACTGGACGACGTGATCCTCGACCGCAAAGAAGCGACCCTGTCCTTCATCAGCGGCGACACCTACACGTTCATGGACACCACTGACTACACCATGTACGAGCTGAACGCCGAAGACATCGAAAGCGTTCTGCCATTCATCGAAGAAGGCATGACCGACGTCTGCGAAGCCGTATTCTTCGAAGAGCGCCTGGTTTCCGTAGAACTGCCGACCACCATCGTGCGTCAGGTTGACTACACCGAAGGTTCCGCTCGCGGTGACACTTCCGGCAAGGTCATGAAGCCTGCCAAACTGAAGAACGGTACCGAACTGTCGGTCGCTGACTTCATCGAAATCGGCGACATGATCGAGATCGATACCCGCGAAGGCGGTTCCTACAAAGGTCGCGCCAAGTAAGCGAAGCCTTCTGTATGAAAAAGCCCGACCATTGAGTCGGGCTTTTTTATTTCAGGACTGAATACCAGATCCCGTGGCTTCTCCTGGTTCCATCATCACTTCAGGTGCTGCTTGAGCTCTTCGGACACCTGCAACATCGCTGAACGCACCGCTGGCACCTGGCTGACCACGTTGAGCAAGCCATAGTCGTGGATCATGCCGTTGTAGCGCACGGCCGTGACGGGCACACCGGCCGCGTCCAGTTTGCGGGCATAGGCTTCGCCTTCATCGCGCAAGACATCGGCCTCGGCGGTCTGCACCAGCGCTGGCGGCAGGCCCTTGAGTTGCGCGGTGCTGGCCCGTAGCGGCGAGGCATAGATCTCGCCGCGTTGCCCGGCATCGGTGGTGTAGTTGTCCCAGAACCACTTCATCATGTTTTTACTGAGGAAGTGCCCTTCGGCGAACTGGTTGTAGGACGCCGTCTCGAAGCTGGCATCGGTCACCGGCCACAGCAATGCCTGGAAACGGATCGCCGGCGTGCCTTTGTCCTTCGCCATCAAGGCCACGACCGCCGCCATGTTGCCGCCGACGCTGTTGCCCACCACGGCCAGGCGCTTGCCATCGACGTTGATTTGCTTGCCGTGCTCGGCCACCCATTTCGTCGCGGCGTAAGCCTGGTTGATCGCCACCGGGTAATGCGCCTCGGGTGAAGGCGTGTAGTTGACGAACACCGCGACGGCACCGGACCCCGCCACCAGATCCCGGACCAGTCGCTCGTGGGTCGGGAAGTCGCCCAGTACCCAGCCACCGCCATGGAAGAACATGAACACCGGCAACTCACCCTTGACCCCGGCGGGGCGAACGATGGTCAGGCTGATCGGCTGGCCATCGACCTGGATGGTTTTCTCGCTGACGTCGGCCTTGGGCAAGGTCAACTTTACCCCCGCCTGGGCACCCACCAGGACGGCGCGGGCGTCCTTGGGCGACAGCTGCTCCAGTGGCTTGCCGGTGCCGGCATTGAGCACGTCGAGAAACGCTTGGGTGTTGTGTTCGACGATGCCGTCGGCGAAGGCACTGCTGACGCTGAGGGCGAGAAGGGTGCCGGTCAGGGCTTTGCTGAATGTGTTCATGTGCATCTCCTTGAGTTCGGGTCCAGGGTTGGTGGTCAGACGGTCACGTGCAGGCGCACATCCACGTTGCCGCGGGTGGCGTTGGAGTACGGGCAGACGTGGTGAGCCGCGTCCACCAGGCTTTGCGCGTCGGCCTGGTCCAGCCCTGGCAGGCTGATGTGCAGGTCGATGTCGAGGCCAAAACCGCCGGGGATCTGGCCGATGCCGACGTGGGCGGTAATCGAGGCGTCGTCCGGGATCTTGCGTTTGTTCTGGCTGGCCACGAATTTCAGGGCGCCGATGAAGCAGGCCGAGTAGCCGGCGGCGAACAATTGCTCAGGGTTGGTCGCCGCACCGCCCGCACCGCCGAGTTCCTTGGGCGTAGCGAGTTTGACGTCGAGGACGTTGTCACTGGAAATCGCACGACCGTCACGGCCGCCAGTGGAAGTTGCGATTGCGGTGTAGAGCGTTTGCATGATGGGAGCCTCGTTTCTGGGTTGTCTTGTCTGCGCTAAATGTTTGCGCGCTAAGTAGGTGTGAAGAGAATGTATAGTGCTAATATTTTGTGCGCAAGATAAATTTTTGAGAAGGGTATGAAAATTCAAGCTGAAATGGCTTGTAACCCTTGAGTTAGAGGGGTTTGTTGGTGTTAAAAATTTTTTAGCTGGTAGGCAGGGAGCCCGCTATCGCGAGCAAGCTCGCTCCCACAGAGGGGAGCGCCGCAACTTCAATGTGGGAGCGAGCTTGCTCGCGAAAGCGGTGGTTCAGTTGGCGGGGGGATCGGATGTACCGGCGTCTTCGCGAGCAAGCCCGCTCCCACAGGGGGAGTCAGAGGCTGTCTTGCAAATGCCCGCGTAGCGCTTGCAGGTCATGTTGCAGCTTCTTCAACTGTTCCAGGGTCTGGCCGCTGGCGGCGAGGATGCATTGGGGGATGTCGAGGGCTTTTTCCCGC
Organism: Pseudomonas sp. NFACC24-1; assembly: GCF_900115235.1. NCBI lineage: Bacteria > Pseudomonadati > Pseudomonadota > Gammaproteobacteria > Pseudomonadales > Pseudomonadaceae > Pseudomonas > Pseudomonas sp. NFACC24-1. Next base: position 456,259 of record NZ_FOVS01000001.1, on the reverse strand, counting down.
AGGGCACGGCCCTGTTCGGTGAGTTCGACAATGACCACCCGTTCGTCCTCCCGGCTGCGGGTGCGGCTCAATAGGCCTTCGGCCTCCAGGCGCTTGAGCAAGGGGGTCAGCGAGCCGGGGTCGGTAAGCAGGCGTGTGCTGATTTCACCGACGGTCAGTCCGTCCTGTTCCCACAGCACCATCATCGCCAGGTATTGCGGATAGGTCAGGCCCAGGGCCTGTAGCAGCGGCTTATAGACCTTGGTCATCAGCAGCGATGTGGAGTGCAGGGCGAAACAGACCTGGTTGTCGAGCAACAGGGCTTCGCAGGCTTCGGGGGTGTCGCGCAGGGTGTTCATGGCAAAACCTTCAATCAATGATGCTTACGAATCTAGCGGGCGAATCTTTAATGCGCCAGATAATTCTGACATTTCGGATGGATGTTACGTTTCCCCGCTGGCGCCGACTGCGTAGGATATGCGCCTGAGGAAAAGGGGAGTCTTCTGTGTTCGAATTTGCACTGTTCTTGGTGTTTGGTGCCGTGTTGGGCACCTTGGGGGGATTGTTCGGGATCGGTGGCGGCCTGATTGCCATTCCGGTGCTGGGCGTCTGGTTCGGCCTCGACCAGCAACTGGCCCAAGGGACGGCGCTGGTCATGGTGGTGCCCAATGTCATGCTTGCGCTGTGGCGTTACCACCAGCGCAATCGCATCGAATTGCGTCATGTCCTGCCGTTGGCTTCCATGGGGTTCTGCTTTGCCTGGCTTGGCTCGATCTGGGCCGTGGGGATCGATGCCGATAGCATGCGGATCGGCTTCGTGGCGTTCCTGATCGCGCTGACGCTCTACAACCTGGTTCGCATGTTCGCCGCCACCGCACCTGCTTCGGCGCAAATGCGTTATGGCTGGCCATGGCTCGGCGTGCTGGGCGCTGCATCCGGCACCATGGGCGGTCTGTTCGGTGTCGGCGGGGCCGTTGTCGCCACCCCGATCCTGACCAGCATTTTTGGCACCAGCCAGGTGGTTGCCCAAGGCTTGTCCCTGGCGCTGGCCTTGCCCAGTACCGGCGTGACCCTCGCCACGTATGCGTTTCACCACGAAGTGGACTGGAGCATCGGCCTGCCGCTGGCTATCGGTGGCCTGCTGAGTATCAGTTGGGGGGTGAAAGTCGCCCACGCCTTGCCGGAGCGGCTGTTGCGCGGGCTGTTCTGCGGTTTCCTGGTGCTGTGCGCGGTGTTGCTCGCCTTTAAAGTTTGAAACCTTCGACGATGTGTTCGGCCAGGCACTCGGTGATCGGCGACGGGTTATGCAGGTTGCGGATCAGCATGATGCTGGCCTCGGGCAGTTCCGGCAGGTCTTCGGCCTCGCCCAGTACGCGCATGTCCGGGGTCAGCAGGCTTTCCAGTTGCGCCGTGATTGCCAGGCCGGCGCCCACCACCGCCATGAGCGCCGACAGGCTCGAGCTGTTGTACGCCACGCGATAATCACGGCCCATGGCATCCAGCGCATTGCAGGCCCATTGCCGGCAGAAACAATCGCTGTTGAACATTGCCAGCGGCAGCGGTGTTTGTTCATGGACGTTGAAGCAGGCGGCTTCGGCCCAGACAAAACGCTCCTTGCGCAGCAACTGGCCGATTTCGTCCCCCGGTTTACGGGTGACGATGGACAGGTCCAGGTCCTGGCGCAGCAGCAACTGCTTGGACGACTCGCAGTGCACTTCGATTTCGATCAGGGGATAGAACTGGGCGAAGCGTTGCAGGATGCCCGGCAGGAAGCGCATCACGTAATCGTCCGGCGTGCCGATGCGCACCGTGCCGACCATGTGCGGTTCGCGCAGGGTGTTGAACACCTCGCTGTGCAGCTTGAGGATCCGCCGGGCGTAACCCAGCAGCACCTGGCCTTCGGCGGTGAGCTTGACCTGACGCCCGTCGCGCTCGAACAGCCGTCGCTGCAAGACGTCTTCTTCCAGCCGTTTCATCTGCATGCTGACGGCAGACTGGGTGCGATTGACCAATTCCCCGGCGCGAGTGAAACCGCCCTGGTCGGCGATGGCGACAAAGGTACGCAGCACTTCCGTATCGATGCTCGGGTAACTCGACAATTGATCAATCTCCGAGATGTATTGCATAAGAAACATTCGTTGGATTGATCTTAGCGTTAGCGCGAGACTTGAGCCATCCCCAACGGAGGACATCACGATGAAAGGTCAAAAAGGTTATCTACTGATAGACAAACTCTCCCACGGCTTTTCCATCAGCGCCTTGCTGCACAAGTTTAGCCGCTGGTACGAATTGCACCACGAACGCGAACTGCTGGCCGGAATGAGCGACGAGGCGCTCAAGGACATCGGCGTGAGTCGTGCCGATGTGGAGCAGGAAGTGGTTCGGCCATTCTGGGATGACCCAATGCACAAATGAGCCATCCTTTCCTACACAAACCCCTTATTGGTGAGGTAGGTTGCGAGCAGACAAGGAGATCTCCATGCCCGCGACTGTGTCCTTTACCCTCAAACAGGCCCGGCGTCTGGCGTTGGCCGCCCAAGGATTCGATGGGCGGTCGTCGCCAGCTCCGGTGCAACCCTCGCGCCTCAACCGTCTGATCGAACGCCTCGGCGTCCTGCAGATCGACTCCGTCAATGCGCTGGTGCGCTCGCATTATCTCCCGTTGTTCTCCCGCCTCGGTCACTACCCTCGCGATTTGCTCGATCAAGCCGCCTGGAGCCAGGGCCGACGTCGTACGCTGTTCGAATATTGGGGCCATGAAGCGTCGCTGCTACCGATGTCCATGTATCCACTGATGCGCTGGCGCATGGATCGGGCGTCCCGTGGCGAGGGCATCTACCAGCAATTGGCGCGTTTCGGTCATGAACGCCAGGATGTCATCCGTCGCGTCCTGGCGTCGGTCCAGGAGCAGGGCGCCCTGGGCGCCGGCAGCTTATCCACGCGCCAGGAGAAGGCCGGGCCGTGGTGGGACTGGAGCGCAGAGAAACATGCACTGGAATGGCTATTCGCGGCGGGCGAAGTCACCGTGGCGGGGCGGCGTGGGTTCGAGCGGCTCTACGACTTGCCGGAGCGGGTGTTCCCGGCCTCGGTCCTGCAACAGCCCCAGCCGGACGAGGCCCAGGCCCAGCGCGCCTTGTTGCTGCATGCCGCCGAGGCCTTGGGCGTCGCTACCGAGAAGGACCTGCGCGACTACTTTCGTCTGGGGCCGGCCGACAGCCGCGGGCGACTGGCCGAGTTGGAAGAGGCCGGCGAACTGTTGCGCTGTGAGGTGCAAGGCTGGAAGCAACCAGCCTGGTGCCCACCCGCGGCGAAAATCCCTCGCAAAGTCGCGGCCAGTGCCTTGTTGTCGCCGTTCGATTCGCTGGTCTGGGAGCGTGGCCGTACCGAGCGACTGTTCGATTTCCGCTATCGGCTGGAGATCTACACCCCTGTCCACAAGCGGATGTACGGCTATTACGTGTTGCCGTTCTTGCACAATGAACGTATCGCGGCTCGGGTGGACCTGCGGGCGGAGCGAGCCCTGGGCCGGTTGGCGGTGCATGCGGTGCACGAGGAAGAGCCGGGGCTGGACGAGGAGGGCGTGCAGGCCTTGGCGGTTAACCTGCGGCGCATGGCCGATTGGCTGGGGTTGGAGCAGGTCCAGCTTAACTGCCAGCGGGTGGGTGGGGTGCGGTTGGCGGTGGCGTTGGCTCAGTTCGGTGGTGACTGAGCAGGCCCTATCGCGAGCAAGCTCGCTCCCACATTGGATCTGTTGTGAACACCAAACCTGTGGTCACCCGGGACCCCTTGTGGGAGCGAGCTTGCTCGCGATAGCCGTCTAACCGGCGAAGAAGAACCTACCGCCGAACCTGCTTCAACGTCTCCGCAATCAGGAACGCCAGCTCCAGCGACTGATCGGCGTTCATACGCGGGTCGCAATGGGTGTGGTAGCGGTCTGACAGCCCGTCCTCGGTAATCGGTCGCGCGCCGCCGATGCATTCGGTGACGTTTTGCCCGGTCATTTCGATGTGAATCCCGCCGGCATAGGTGCCTTCGGCTTCGTGGGCCTGGAAGAACTGCTTCACTTCGCCGAGGATCTGCGCGAAGTCCCGGGTCTTGTAGCCGCTGCTGGCCTTGATGGTGTTGCCGTGCATCGGGTCGGAGCTCCACAGCACCTGTTTGCCTTCACGTTGCACGGCGCGCAACAGCGGCGGCAAGTGTTCGCCGACCTTGTTGGCGCCCATCCGGGCGATCAGGTTCAGCCGGCCAGGGTCGTTGTCCGGGTTGAGCACGTCGATCAGGCGGATCAGGTCGTCCGGGTCCATGCTCGGGCCGACCTTGACCCCGATCGGGTTGTTCACACCGCGCAGGAATTCGACATGGGCACCGTCCAGTTGACGAGTGCGGTCGCCGATCCAGAGCATGTGGGCCGAGCAGTCGTAATAGTCGTTGGTCAGGCTGTCACGGCGCACGAAGGCTTCTTCGTAATTGAGCAGCAGCGCTTCGTGGGCGGTGAAGAAACTGGTTTCGCGCAGTTGCGGCGAGCTGTCCATGCCGCAGGCGCGCATGAATGCCAGGGTTTCGTCGATGCGGTCGGCCAGGTGGCTGTATTTTTCCGCCAGGGCCGAGTTGGCGATGAAGTCCAGGTTCCACTTGTGCACCTGGTGCAGGTCGGCGAATCCGCCCTGGGCGAAGGCCCGCAGCAGGTTCAAGGTGGCGGTGGACTGGTGGTAGGACTGCAACAGCCGCTCCGGGTCCGGGACGCGGCTTTTTTCGTCGAAGCCGATGCCGTTGACGATGTCGCCCCGGTAGGCCGGCAGGGTCACGCCATCGATGGTTTCATCATTGGCCGAACGCGGCTTGGCGAACTGCCCGGCCATGCGCCCGACCTTGACCACCGGACAGCCGGCGGCAAAAGTCATGACGATCGCCATTTGCAGCAACACCTTGAAGGTATCGCGAATCTTTGCCGCGGAGAACTCGGCAAAACTCTCGGCGCAGTCGCCGCCCTGGAGCAGGAAGGCCCGGCCCTGGGTCACCTCGGCGAACTGACGGCGCAACTCCCGGGCTTCACCGGCAAACACCAAGGGCGGATAACTGGCCAGGGTCTGCTCCACCTGCGACAGGTGCGCGGCGTCGGGGTAACGGGGTTGTTGCTGGATCGGCAGGGCGCGCCAGCTGTCAGGGCTCCAGGGTTGGCTCATCATGATCTCTAGGTGATTTACGCTCGGACGGCCATGTTATCAGCAAATTAGTACGTGACCTGTTCCGCTTGCTTCGCGGACAATCGCGCCCTTGTCCCGTATCCGCAGGCTCATGCCGGCACGGCAACCATCAGGAGATGAAATGACAGAGGAGCGCGTCGAGCATTTGCTCGCCGAGGTGCACGACGAGTTCGGCATGATTCGCGTACTCGAAGTGGCCGATTACCGGTTTCTGGAGTTTGGCGATGCCATCGAGCAAAGCTGCGTGTTCACAGCCGATCCGAGCTGGCTCGAATATGACTACACCCGCGCCATGCTCATCGGTGCGTTGTGTCACGAGCAGCCGGAAAGCGCGCTGTTCCTGGGGCTGGGTGCCGGTACGCTGACCCAGGCCTGCCTCAAGTTCCTGCCACTGGAAGACGTCGAGGCCATCGAGCTGCGTCCCGACGTGCCGCGCCTGGCCATCGAATACCTGGGGCTGGACGACGATCCGCGACTGTACATCCGCGTTGGCGATGCCTTGCAACTGCTTGAAACGGCGGAGCCGGCAGACCTGATTTTCGTCGACCTCTATACCGATGTCGGCCCAGGCGTCGGGCACCTGGCCTGGGGGTTCCTGGAAAACTGCCAGAAACGCCTCAACCCGGGCGGTTGGCTGGTGATCAACCAATGGGCCACCGACGACGGCAAGCCATTGGGCGCGGCGCTCTTGCGCGGTTTGTACCATCGGCATTATTGGGAGCTGCCGGTGAAGGAGGGCAATGTGATCCTGATTGTGCCGGCGGACCTCGATCAGGAGCTGGACATGCAAGGACTGGTCGCCAGGGCCGAAGGGCTGGCGCCGCGGCTGGGCTATTCGTTGCAGTCGTTGATCAAGGCCATTCGCCCGGCGACATGACACAAACCCAGGGCACGACGAAGATCCTGTGGCGAGGGGATTTATCCCCGTCGGGCTGCGAAGCGGCCCCCCGACTTATCTGAGGCATTTGCGAATGACTGAACCTCGATAGGGCCGCTGCGCAGCCCAGCGGGGATAAATCCCCTCGCCACAATGAAGTTTGTGTCGTCGGGAGGTGAACCGTTTTAGCTGGCGGCCCCAAGGCCTTCTGGCGGCGAGCCCCATAACGGGGTTTGGCAATAAAAAAAGCTCCCTTTTCGGGCAAATTCCGGTATAGTGCGCGCCGGCCTTTAGCCGGGCCGCGTCAAGGTAGCGCAATTCTCCGAAGTCAGCTTCGGTTGCATGTCCGCACAACGGATGCTTCCACGACGTTCTTTTTCCATTCATTCGTTTTCGCAAATCCCCGCCGACAAAGCAGCCAGGGCGACTCTTGAGTCTCAACACGGCATGCGCAGCTTTGGAGCATGGGTCTTTGCGGATGCACTTAGAGGCAGACCCATGACCCAGGAAACCGGCGGCTTCGCCGCTTTTAATCTCAACCCGAACATTCTTGCTGCCGTCACCGCGACCGGCTACGAAGAACCTTCGGCGATTCAGCAGCAATCGATCCCGATCATCATGGCCGGCCACGACATGATTGGCCAGGCGCAAACCGGTACGGGTAAAACCGCTGCGTTCGCCCTGCCGATCCTGCATCGCATCGATCCTGCCAAGCGCGAACCGCAAGCCCTGATCCTGGCGCCAACTCGTGAGTTGGCGCTGCAAGTAGCCACCGCTTTCGAAACCTACTCCAAGCAAATGCCTGGCGTTACCGTTGTGGCCGTTTACGGCGGCGCCCCGATGGGCCCACAACTGAAAGCTATCCGTAATGGCGCGCAGATCGTTGTCGCCACTCCGGGTCGTCTGTGCGACCACCTGCGTCGTGACGAAAAAGTCCTGGCTACCGTGAACCACCTGGTTCTCGACGAAGCCGACGAGATGCTCAAGCTGGGCTTCATGGATGACCTGGAAGTCATCTTCAAGGCTCTGCCGGCGACCCGCCAGACTGTATTGTTCTCGGCCACCCTGCCGCAATCGATCCGTGCCATTGCCGAGCGCCACCTGCGCGATCCGCAACACGTGAAGATCCAGACCAAGACTCAGACCGTCACCGCGATCGAACAAGCTCACCTGCTGGTTCACGCCGACCAGAAGACTTCCGCCGTTCTCAGCTTGCTGGAAGTGGAAGACTTCGACGCCCTGATCATGTTCGTGCGCACCAAGCAAGCGACCCTGGACCTGGCCAGCGCCCTGGAAGCCAAAGGCTACAAAGCCGCCGCGCTGAACGGTGACATCGCCCAGAACCAGCGTGAGCGCGTGATCGACTCCCTCAAGGATGGTCGCCTGGACATCGTTGTGGCGACCGACGTCGCTGCCCGTGGCCTGGATGTTCCGCGCATCACCCACGTGTTCAACGTGGACATGCCGTACGATCCGGAATCCTACGTTCACCGTATCGGCCGTACCGGCCGTGCCGGTCGCGAAGGCCGCGCGCTGCTGCTGGTCACTCCCCGTGAGCGCCGCATGCTGCAAGTGATCGAGCGTGTGACTGGCCAGAAGGTGGCTGAAGTTCGCCTGCCGGACGCCCAGGCCGTTCTCGATGCCCGCATCAAGAAACTGACCAACAGCCTGTCGCCCCTCGTGGCTGACGCCGAATCGACCCACGGTGATCTGCTTGATCGCCTGACCGCCGACATCGGTTGCACCCCGCGTGCCCTGGCCGCTGCTCTGCTGCGCAAGGCCACCAATGGCCAGGCGCTGACCCTGGCTGCAATCGAGAAGGAACGTCCTCTGGTGCCGAACAGCGCACCGCGTGGCGATCGTCCCGAGCGTACCGGTGATCGTCCGGACCGTGGTGATCGCGAGCGTCGTGCACCGATTCCGCTGGCCGAAGGTCGTGCGCGCTGCCGTACTGCGCTGGGTGCCCGTGACGGCATCGCCGCCAAGAACCTGCTGGGTGCCATCCTCAACGAAGGCGGTCTGGCCCGCGAAGCGATCGGCCGCATCCAGGTGCGTGACAGCTTCAGCCTGGTCGAGCTGCCGGAAGATGGTTTGGAGAAGTTGCTGACCAAGCTGAAAGATACCCGCGTCGCTGGCAAGCAGCTCAAGCTGCGTCGCTACCGCGAGGATTGATCGGCTCTTGGGCTGATTGATCGAACATGAAAAATCCCCGACTGGTTCGGGGATTTTTTTTGCCTGTTGGTGGGGGGCATCAGGTTGACCGGGGTTGTCCCATTCGCGAGCAAGCCCGCTCCCACAGGGGGTTGCGGTGAACACAGTACTTGTGGGCGCCGTGGCCCAATGTGGGAGCGGGCTTGCTCGCGATCGAAGCGACGCGGTCCATCGGTCAATCGAACCGATAAATGTCCATCCCCAGCGCCCCCATCGTGAACCCCGCATGGGCAACGCTGAATGTCCCACCGGCACCCCGGGCAAAATACAGCGGCAGCAAGTGTTCATCGCTGGGGTGGCTGCGCACCGCGTTGGGTGCTTGGCGGCGGTAATCGTGCAGCGCGGGCTCGTCGTCGGCCGCCAGTTGCTCGACCATCCAATCGCGAAAGGCCTTGGCCCAGGGTTCGATGCTGTCAGGGCCGGCGTTCCAGTCCAGATCGCGCAGGTTATGGGTGATGCTGCCGGAGCCGATCAGCAAGACGCCCTCTTGGCGCAGGCTCGCCAGGGCCTGGCCGACCTGTGTCTGCAACATCGGTCCCTGATAGCTGGGCAGGGAAACCTGCACCACCGGAATGTCGGCCTCAGGGTACATCAACGACAATGGCACCCAGACGCCATGGTCGGACGGCCGTTGAGGGTCGAGGCGAGCTGGCAAGTGTGCGGCGTTGAGCATGTTCGCGACCTGCGTCGCCAGTCGCGGATCGCCAGGCGCGGGGTACTGTACTTCATACAGTGCCGGTGGAAAGCCGCCGAAGTCGTGCCAGGTGCGCGGCTGCGGATTGGCGCTGACCAGCAGTTCATTGCTTTCCCAATGGGCGGACACGATGACAATGGCCTTGGGCTTGGGCAACTGACCGGCCAGGCGAGCCAGTGCCGGGCCGCTGGCGCCGGGTTCCAGGGCGAGCATCGGTGAGCCATGGGAGATAAACAGGCTGGGCAGCATGAACGGACTCCTGAGCGTTAAGATGGGCTCATCTTCCGTCAGGTCTATGATCTAAATCTAATATAAGTTTTAGCGCGTTTTGATCGAATTTTTGGAGCGAATCATGGAGCCCGAGTTTTGGCACAAGCGCTGGTCATCGAACCAGATCGGTTTTCATTTGCCGGAGGTGAACCCCTACCTGCAACATTTCTGGCCGCAGCTGGGGTTGGCGCGGGGCAGTCGAGTGCTGGTGCCGTTGTGTGGCAAAAGCCTGGATCTGCTGTGGCTTGCCCATCAGGGGTATTCGGTGTTGGGCGTGGAATTGTCGGAAAAAGCCGCAACCGATTTTTTCCTTGAGCATCAGCTTGAGCCTCGCGTGAGCGAGGAGGGCGTATTCAAGGTCTTTCGTGCGGCTGATATCGAGATTCGCTGCGGTGACTTCTTTGCCCTGGACCGGGAGGATGTGGCCGATTGCACGGCGTTGTACGACCGCGCGGCGTTGATCGCCTTGCCGGCGCCGATGCGGGAACGGTACGCGGCTCATCTGCAAAGGATCTTGCCCAACGGCGTCGGGTTGTTGATTACCCTGGATTACAACCAGGATGAAATGCCTGGCCCGCCTTTCTCCGTGGGAAATGATGAGGTGCAGCGGCTGCTGGGGGATGTCTGGCGGCTGGAGGTCTTGCAGGAGCAGGACGTGTTGGGTGAAAGCTGGAAGTTCTTGCAGGCTGGGGTGACGCGGCTGGATGAGCGGGTGTATCGGATTTCCAGTCGTTGATGCTGTGCGTCTATGCCGGCGCCATCGCGAGCAAGCTCGCTCCCACAGTTGATCGGCAGTGAATAAAGAGTCTGCGTCCACCGAAGATTCCTGTGGGAGCGAGCTTGCTCGCGATGACGCCAGACCTGACAGCGCATAAACCTGCAGATAAAAAAAGCCCGCATCTCTGCGGGCTTTTCTTGACGCTCGAACCTGTCAGCCGCGACGACGCAGTGCGTCGATACGCTCTTCCAGCGGCGGGTGGCTCATGAACATGCGTGCCAGGCCCTGCTTGATGCCACCGTTGATACCAAAGGCATTCAGGGTATCGGGCATGTGCACCGGCAGGCCTTGCTCGGCGCGCAGGCGTTGCAGGGCGCCGATCATGGCGCTGGTGCCGGCCAGGCGTGCACCGGCGTCGTCGGCGCGGAACTCGCGTTTGCGCGAGAACCACATGACGATGGCGCTGGCGAGGATGCCCAGTACCAGCTCGGCGAAGATCGTCGCCACGTAGTAGGCGATACCCTGGCCTTCTTCGTTCTTGAAGATCACCTTGTCGACGAAATTACCGATGATCCGGGCGAAGAACATCACGAAGGTGTTCACCACGCCCTGGATCAACGCCAGGGTCACCATGTCGCCGTTGGCGACGTGGCCGATCTCGTGGGCCAGTACGGCCTTGACCTCATCGGGCGAGAACCGCTCGAGCAGACCCTGGCTGACGGCGACCAGGGCGTCGTTCTTGTTCCAGCCGGTGGCGAAGGCGTTGGCCTCGTAGGCCGGAAAGATACCGACTTCAGGCATCTTGATACCGGCTTCGCGGGACAACTGCTCGACGGTCTGCAGCAGCCATTGTTCGTGACGCGTGCGCGGCTGGCTGATGATCTGGGTGCCGGTGCTCATCTTCGCCATCCACTTGGAGATGAACAGCGAGAACAGGGAACCGGCGAAACCGAACACCGCACAGAAGATCAGCAGCTGATTGAGGTTGAGGTCAACCCCATTGGCCGCCATGAACCCGTTGAAGCCAAAGAGGCTCAGGGTGATGCTGGCAATCAGCACGACCGCCAGGTTAGTGGCCAAGAACAGCAGGATGCGCATCATGGTTGTGAAAATCTCCTCATGCTAAAGATGTAGCGTTATGCGGGGTATATAAGGTGCTGCCGCAGGCTATTCAACTCGCCGACTATTTCAAACTGTGTCCTACAGGCGTCCTAAATGTTTGAAAGACTTTTCTGAAAGTGACCAGGGAAAAGAAATACGCTGCCTGCCCCCCGTGAACGTTGAGCCCAGATGCACGTTGACCGTCCAATCTCCAGTGTAGAAGGCCCGACGGAGCCGGCTGAACGGATATGTTGCTGAATCAAACAGCGTGCGAGGTGAGGAGGCCTCGCACGCTGCCCGGCTTATTGACGGTAGGACTTGAGGAAGTTGCCGATCCGGCCAATGGCCTGGTCGAGGTCATCGACCCGCGGCAGGGTCACGACGCGGAAGTGGTCCGGCCATGGCCAGTTGAACGCCGTCCCCTGGACCACCAGCAGCTTCTCGGACAGCAGCAGGTCGAGGACGAACTTTTCATCGTTGTGGATCGGGCAGACCTTCGGGTCGATCCGTGGGAAGGCATACAGCGCGCCCATCGGCTTGACACAACTGACGCCGGGAATGTCGTTGAGCAATTCCCAAGTGCGATTGCGCTGTTCCAGCAGCCGGCCCTGGGGTAGGACCAGGTCGTTGATGCTTTGGTAGCCGCCCAGCGCCGTCTGGATCGCATGCTGGCTCGGCACGTTGGCACACAGGCGCATGTTGGCCAGCATATCGATGCCTTCGATGTAGCTCTGGGCATGGTGCTTGGGCCCGGAGATGGCGATCCAGCCGGAGCGGAAACCGGCGACCCGATAGGACTTGGACAGGCCGTTGAAGGTCAGGCACAGCAGGTCCGGCGCCAGGGAAGCGGTGCACACGTGCACGGCGTCGTCGTAGAGGATCTTGTCGTAGATCTCGTCGGAGAACACCACCAGGTTGTGCTGGCGGGCCAGCTCCAGCATGCCCAGCAGTACTTCCCGGGAATACACGGCGCCGGTCGGGTTGTTCGGGTTGATGATCACCAGTGCCTTGGTATTGGGCGTGATCTTGGCCTTGATGTCCGCCAGGTCGGGAAACCAGTTGGCCTGTTCGTCGCACAGGTAATGCACCGGGTTGCCGCCGGACAGGCTCACCGCGGCGGTCCACAGCGGATAGTCCGGTGCCGGCACCAGCACTTCGTCACCGTTGTTGAGCAGGGCCTGCATCGACATCACGATCAACTCGGACACGCCATTGCCCAGGTAGATGTCCTCGATGCCGATCCCTTCGACCTGCTTCTGCTGGTAATACTGCATCACGGCCTTGCGCGCACTGAACAGGCCCTTGGAGTCACTGTAGCCCTGGGCGGTCGGCAGGTTGCGGATGACGTCCTGGAGGATTTCATCGGGCGCTTCGAAACCAAAGGGGGCCGGGTTGCCGATGTTCAGCTTGAGGATGCGATGACCTTCCTCTTCCAGGCGCTTGGCGTGCTTGAGCACCGGGCCGCGAATGTCGTAGCAGACGTTGGCGAGCTTGTTCGATTTGCTGACCTGCATGGCGATGTGTTCCCGAAAATGAACGATCCAGGCGGCGTATGAACTACCGTAACTGGGAATCCTGCGTCTGTGCCCAGGCCTGACGCGGTATAGGCGCCACAATCCGTTTGAATGCGCATGACGTGACTGCCAGACTGGCGTCTGACGAGGCGCAATCATACGTGCCGCCCGATCTGCGGAAAAGCGTCGGATCGGGCTTTTTCAATTGCCGAGGTAGGACGATGGAAAAGTTGGAAAAAACCCTTGAGGAATGGCGCGCCATGCTCGATCCGGAGCAGTACAACGTCTGTCGGTTGAAGGGCACCGAGCGGCCCTTCTCCGGCAAATACAACGCCACCAAGACCGACGGTGTGTATCACTGCATCTGCTGCAACGAGCCGTTGTTCGATTCGCAGACCAAATTCGATTCGGGCTGTGGCTGGCCGAGTTTCTACGCGCCGATCGAAGGCAGCGCGGTGGTGGAGGTGCGGGACGTCAGCCACGGCATGATTCGTACCGAGGTGGTCTGCGCCAAATGCGATGCCCACCTGGGCCACGTCTTCCCCGACGGCCCGCCGCCCACGGGGTTGCGGTATTGCATCAACTCGGTGTGTCTGGATCTCGTGCCCCGCGATTAAATTGGCCGCCGCCCTTGTGGCGAGGGGATTTATCCCCGCTGGGCTGCGCAGCAGCCCCAAGAACGGTAACTTCGGTGTCCCAGGTTGATCGCATTCAGCCTTTTGGGGTCGCTGCGCAACCCAGCGGGGATAAATCCCCTCGCCACAGGTCTGTTCGGCTGCAGCATTAGCGATGCCCATACCGATCTCTATAATTAAATTGCACACAATTGAATCGCTCGCTATCTTCACCGCCTGTCCAACACATTCGGAGCCTTGCCATGAGCGACAACCTGCTGAGCATCCCGTGCACCACCATCAAGGGGGAGCAAAAGACCCTCGCCGACTTCGCCGGCAAGGCTGTGCTGGTGGTCAACACGGCCAGCCAGTGCGGGTTCACCCCGCAATACAAGGGACTTGAAACGTTGTGGCAGACCTACAAGGACCAGGGCTTGGTGGTTCTGGGCTTTCCCTGCAATCAGTTCGGCAAGCAGGAGCCGGGCAATGAAGGGGCGATCACCGAGTTCTGCGAACTGAACTTCGGCGTGAGCTTTCCGCTGTTCAAGAAAGTCGAAGTCAACGGCGCCAACGCCCATCCGCTGTTCGTCCAGCTCAAACAGCGTGCACCCGGCGTGCTGGGGTCCAAAGGCATCAAGTGGAATTTCACCAAGTTCCTGATCGGCAAGGACGGTCAGGTGGTCAAGCGGTTTGCCCCGACCACCAAGCCCCAGGACCTGACCGGCGAGATCGAAGCACTGCTCAAATGAATGACTTGTCAGCCGATTCGCTGAAGCTCGACAGCCAGTTGTGCTTCAAGCTGTACGCTGCTTCACGTGCGGTGATCCGTGGCTACAAGCCAATGCTCGATCAGCTTGGCCTGACCTATCCGCAATACTTGGCGATGCTGGTGTTGTGGGAATGGCAGGACACGGCACCGCCACAGCCGACGGTCAAGGCCCTGGGTGAACGTTTGCTGTTGGATTCCGGCACACTGACGCCGCTGCTCAAGCGCCTGGAGCAATTGGACCTGGTTCAACGCCAGCGTTCGGCCCGGGACGAGCGGGAGGTACACTTGAGCCTGTCGGCTGCGGGACGGGCTTTGCGCGAACAGGTCGGCCCGCTCAAGGCGCGCCTGTTATGCGACAGCGGGGTCGATCTGGACCGCCTGGGCGCGTTGCGAGAAGGTCTCGATCATCTGCTGGGCCAGATCAAAGCGCTGATGTAGTGCGCACCCACTGGTCCAGTACGGCTGCCAGCTCTTCGCGGCGGAACGGCTTGGACAGGTAATCATTCATGCCAGAGGCCCGGCAGCGCTCGCGTTCTTCGGGCATCGCGTTGGCTGTCAGCGCAACGATCGGCAGGTCCGACCAACGCCCGCTGCGGCGAATCTGCCGGCTGGCTTCGTAACCGTCCATCACTGGCATGTTGCAGTCCATCAACACCAGGTCGAACACCTGCTGTTCCAGTTGATCCAGGGCTTCGACGCCGTGGGCCGCGACGGTGACCTCGCAGCCCAGTTTCACCAGCATGCCCTTGGCCACCAGTTGGTTGACCGGATTGTCCTCCACCAGCAGCACCCGTCCACGCTTGGATGGCGTCGGGGTTTCGATCTGTGCGTCGTTGATGGTGGTCGCCTCGCTTTGCATGGAGCGTCGCACAATCTGGTACAGCGCATGGCGCGCCAGCGGTCGGGCCTGTTGTATCAGCGGGGCGAGGGCGGCGGCCTCTTCGCCGGGCATGAAACTGCCATAGGCGGTCACCAGCAGTATAGGTGCGTCAAAGGTCGGCCGCAGGTTGAACAGGCATTCCGGGCAGTCGGTGATCAGCATGTCAGGCTTGAGTCCCAGCAGCCCGTCATCGATGGAGCGCTGCACATAATCCAGGCCCCACCCCGGCAACAACATGCCCAGCAACTCGGCCAGGCCGCTGCTGCTGGCGGTGATGGCGACGACGTTGCCGCGCAACGGTTCGACCGGAGTTGCAGGCAGATGGCAGGGCAGGGGCAGGTCTGCGCAGAACTGGCTGCCGAAGCCGGCTTCGGAACTGATCGTCAGTCGGCCCTGCATGGCTTCGCAGAGGTTGTAGGTCAGTGCCAGGCCCAACCCGGTGCCGCCAAACTGGCGGGTAATCCCGGCGCCGGCCTGGGTGAACGGCTGCAGGATTCTCGCCTGGGCTTCCTGGGGAATGCCGATACCGGTGTCGCAGACTTCGATTCGCACGCCGCCTTCGTAATGGCTCAACTTCACGTCGACCCGGCCGAAGCGTGTGAACTTCAGCGCGTTGGACAGCAGGTTGCTGACGATCTGGCGTACCCGGGTCGGGTCGCCGAGCACCTGCGCCGGGAACCGGGAATCGATCAGGCAGGCCAGCTCGACACTGGGGGCCGCGTTCTGGGAGAGCAGGTTGGCGGTATCCTCCACCAGGGCGCCGAGGTCGAACGGGATGCGTTCGAGCTCCAGTTGCCCAGCGTCGAATTTCGACAGGTCGAGGATGTCGTTGAGCAACTCGACCAAGACCTTGCCCGAGTCATGGGCGATCGAGAGCTGTTGCTGTTGCTCGGCCGTCAGGGGACCGTCCAGGGACAGGGCGATCATTCCCAGCAGGCCGTTGAGCGGCGTGCGGATCTCGTGGCTCATGTTGGCGAGGAACACGGAGCGGGCTTCGGCCATATCCAGGGCCGTGCGCCGGGCCTCCTCCAGCTCTTCGTTGGATTGGCTGAGGCGGGCGTTGATGGCCTTGAGTTCGGCGGTGCGTGCCGAGACGATGTTTTCCAGTTGCGCCAGGTACTCGGTGAGGCGATTTTCGGCGGTGCGCCGCTGTTGGATTTCCATGGAGATATTTTCGAACTGCTGGTTGGCGACGGACACCAGCACGCCGATTTCATCGGACTGGTGGCCGGAAGGGCATTCCAGGCGGTTCTGTTCGTTGCTGCTCGGGTCTCGGCTGCTCAATTCACGGATGACCCGCACCAGGGGCTTGGTCATCATCACGTAGAACAGTGCCAGCAGCAGGCCGGTCAGGATCAGGCTGCGGGCGAAGCCGTTGAGCAAAGTGACCTCGGCGCGGCGCAGGAAACGACTGCCGAAGGCATAGGTGTCGACGTCCAGTCGCAGCATGCCCAGGGATTCGCTGGGCAAGTGGTCCAGATAGAGCCGGTCCTCGAACTGGCGCTGGGCACCGAACAGGAAGTCGCTGATGAACCGGTAGCTGCTTTGCAGCTCGGGCCGCTTGACGCTGGCCAGCACGGTATTGTTGTTGTCGATCAGCTCGGCGCCGATGATGGCCGGTGAGCGCAACAGGCCCATGGCCAGTTCCTGGGCGAGTTCGGCGTCGATGTTGTAGGCGATGCGTGAGGCCGGGTTGTGGCTGATTTCCAGCAGCGACAGGATTTCACGGTTGATCGACGCGTCTTCGCTGGCATAATCGATGCCGATCTGCATCAGGCTGAGCAAGGTGCCCAACACGAAGCCTACCAGGACGGTCAGGCGGGCCTGCTTATAGGAAAGCCGTTGGGTGAATCTGATGTCCATTGAGTGATGAACCACTTACGTTTCCCTTCGCCGGTCAAGCATAGCTGATCATCTCTGAACTCCGGTGCGGCCGGTGTGTATTGTGTGAAGTAGACCCGCCATTGGATAAGGCGTTTCGTTGTTGGAGCGCCATCATTACTGTGAACCTGTCCGAGGAAAAGACGTGGACTCGCGATTGAATGCTTTTCTTGAGCGTGCCGATGCCGTGCTGGCCCGGATCGAGCCTTTGTTGCCCGCGCCCCGGCCCGCCATCGATTGGACCCAGACCCTGGCCGCCCGCTGGCAGCGTGACGGGCGCAGTGGCTACCTGTTGCCGCTGCAAGTCAGCCTCGACATGCGCCTGTCGGACCTGATCGGCGTGGATCGCCAAGTCGAACAGCTGGGCCGCAACACCCGGCAGTTCATCGATGGCATGCCCGCCAACCATGCTTTGCTCTGGGGCTCGCGTGGTACCGGCAAGTCGTCCCTGGTGCGTGCCCTGCTGGCCGAGCATGCCCCCCATGGCCTGCGGTTGATCGAGATCGAACGCGATCACCTGGCCGATCTGCCTCGGGTGGTCGAGCAGGTAGCGAAACTGCCGCAGCGCTTCGTGTTGTTCTGCGATGACTTGTCGTTCGAGTCCGGCGAAGGCGATTACCGCGTGCTCAAGAGTGTGTTGGATGGCTCCTTGGAGCAGGCGCCGGACAACGTGCTGCTGTATGCCACCTCCAACCGTCGCCACCTGGTGCCGGAAAAGGAGAGCGACAACGAGAATTGGAAACGGGTCGACGGCGAACTTCACCCCAGCGAAGCGGTGGAGGACAAGATCGCCTTGTCCGACCGCTTTGGCTTGTGGCTGTCGTTCTATCCGTTTACCCAGGAGCATTTCCTCAACGTCGTGGAGCACTGGATCGGCGAACTGGCGGCCAAGGCCGGGCTGGCCTGGCAGCGCGACGAAGCGCTGGATGTGCTGGCGGTGCGCTGGGCCACCGGTCGCGGCAACCGCAACGGACGTTGCGCTTATCAGTTTGCCCGTTATTGGGTAGGCCTGAAATTGTTGGAGCACAAGGCATGATCGATTTGAAGGGCACCGGTGCTGGCCTCGAGGGCTACGACTTGTTATCGGCACAGTTGGAATCCTTGCTGGCCGATGAGCGTGACTTCATCGCCAACGCCGCGCAGTTCTCGGCCTTCCTGTCCAGTCAGCTGGACGACCTGAACTGGGCCGGCTTCTACCTCAATCGCAACGAAGAACTGGTCCTGGGACCGTTCCAGGGCCAGATCGCCTGTGTGCGGATTCCCTTTGGCCGTGGCGTGTGTGGCACGGCCGCAGCGACCCGGCAGACCCAGCGCGTCGAAGATGTCCATGCCTTCGCCGGGCACATCGCTTGCGACAGCGCGTCGAACAGTGAACTGGTGGTACCGCTGGTCAAGGGCGGGCGCCTGATCGGCGTGCTTGACCTGGACAGTCCGAAACTGGCGCGTTTTACCGAGCATGATCAAGCTGGCATTGAAGCATTGGCTGCGATATTCCTGCGTCTGACGGATTGCTGACTCGCTTTGCGCAGGAGCTGTCGAGCGAAGCGAGGCTGCGATCTTTCCCCAGACAATTGAGCCTCGAGTGAATAACCAACAGATCAAAAGATCGCAGGCTTCGCCAGCTCCTACAGGGATAACATTCATGCCTTCAGCCCGGCCTTGACCAGCAGGCTGTCGGGGGCGACCTCATCGATCTGGTGCGGGTCGAGGAACTGCTCGGCGTAGCTCAGGTAGATCTTTTCTTCGATGAACAGCCAGAACAGCTCGGGATCGATATGGGCGTCACGGCACATGGTGGCCATGATGCCCAAGGCCTCGCTCAGCGTCTTGGCTTTCTTGTAGGGGCGGTCGGCCGCCGTCAGTGCTTCGAAAATGTCGGCGATGGCCATCATCCGTGCCGGTAGGCTCATCTCCTCGCGCTTGAGGCGCTTGGGGTAACCGCTGCCATCCATTTTCTCGTGATGCCCGCCGGCGATCTCCGCCACGTTGTTCAGGTGGCTAGGGAAGGGCAACTGACTGAGCATCAGGATCGTCTGCACCATGTGATGATTGATGACATAGCGTTCCTCGCGCGTCAGCGTGCCTCGCGTGATGCTCAGGTTGTAGAGCTCGCCGCGGTTGTATTTCCAGGCCGGCACATCGAGCTGGAAGCCCCACGGGTTGTCCGCCGGGATCAGCTCGGCCGCGTTGCGCTCGAACAGGTGTTCGGGCTTGTCCGCCAACAGCGGCTCGGTGACCGGCAGTGTCGACTTGGGCGTGCGGGCCTGGCGCCGGTTTTCTTCCCAGGAAACCCCCAGGCGATCATCGAGGGTCCGGGTCCACGGGCGTTGCGCGATATGTCGCAGGCGTTGCAGATCGGCCTCGGCCATGGCTTCGGAGCCCAGGTTGCAGCGGGCGACGAAAGCAAAGTCGTCATCCAGTGCCGTCAATGTCGCATCACGCTGTCGTGCCAGGGATGACGCCTCGCCGCCGTTTGCCACGGCCTGCCAGTAATCGACCCAGGCGTCGCGCTTGAGTACTTCGAAACGGGTGCGTATCTCGTGGATCCGGTCGTTCAGGGTTTCCAGTTTGGTGGCTTTGTCGACGACGTATTCGGGGGTGGTGACCTTGCCGCAATCGTGCAGCCAGGAGGCGATGTGCAGGGCTTCCCATTCATCCTCCGTGGGCCGGTAGGCGATGAACGCCGGGGCCTGGCTGGCGGCAGCGGCCTGGGCGAGCATCAGGGTCAGGACCGGCACCCGCTGGCAATGGCCGCCGGTATAGGGACTCTTGGCATCGATCGCGCCGGCCAGCAGTTGGATGAAGGCGTCCAGCAGTTGCTTTTGCTTGGCTTGCAGGCGCTGGCCCTCGATGCTCACGGTGGCGGCGCCGGACACGGCTTGCAGGAAGGCGATGCGGTCCGGCTGGAGTTTTTCCAGGTCGGCTTCGGTGCCGCTGTCGTTGATCAGCAACACCAATACGCCGACGGTTTCCTGGTGGCGATTGCTCAGGCGGATGCCGATCAGGTGGACCCGAGGCGAGTCCAGTGCCTGCAGGACGCCTTGC
Source organism: Pseudomonas sp. NFACC24-1 (assembly GCF_900115235.1). Taxonomy (NCBI): domain Bacteria; kingdom Pseudomonadati; phylum Pseudomonadota; class Gammaproteobacteria; order Pseudomonadales; family Pseudomonadaceae; genus Pseudomonas; species Pseudomonas sp. NFACC24-1. The sequence continues at coordinate 436,502 of NZ_FOVS01000001.1, read as the reverse complement.
AGGTCCGCCGCCTGCTCGAAGCCCAGGGAGGTCACGAGATTGTCCGAGACGGCCAGTTGCTGGAGCCATTGCGGGCTGTCGCCCGCCTGTAGCCCATGACTGCCCAGCTTGAAGGCGTCGAGGTTCCTGGGGGTTCCATCGATCACCAGCCCATAGGGCTTGAGCCGGTTTTCGTCGTTCTCGCGCAGGTAGATCAGGCCGGCCTGGGCCTGGCCGATTTTCACGGTTTCGAACAACACCCGCTCCAGCAACGGGGCGAAGCGGGTTTCGGCCCTCAGGCTGGCGGTGATTTCAAAGAAACTTGCCAGGGTCTCTTTCATGCGTGCCATCGAGACGCTCAATTGATCGACCTCCAGCACCGGGGAGCGGCGGGACACCGGGTAGTTGAAGTCAAAGCTGCGAATGGCGTCGGCTTCTCGCACCAGTTCGCGCAAGGGCTTGACCAGGATCCTGGATGTCAGCCAGCCCAGGGGCAGGCACAGCAACAGGGTGGCGAGGGTGATGAGCGCGCCTTGCCAGCGCATGCGATAAGCGTTGTCCAGCAGTTCGTCCTCAGGCACCAGCAACGCCAGTTCCAGGCCTTGGGGCCCGCCTTCCTGCATGTGGCTGCGCGAAACGATCCACTGGCGTCCGACCGCTTCCAGACGGGTCGTGTCCGTGTTGTCATCGAGGACGGCGGCGATGGCCGGGTTGAGGTCGCGGGCCTTGATCAGGCGCGCCGACTGGGCGTCGGCGAGCAGCCGGTCGCTGTCGGGATAACCCACGGCGTTGCCCTTGGGATCGAGCAACACGATCTCGGTGCCGGTGGTCACCTTGTGCTTGGCCAGGGTCTGGGACAGGGCCGCCAGGGTCAGGTCGGCGCCGATGACCGCCTGCTCGCCACTGCGCCGGGCGAGGGTGGTGCCGACGTTATGCGTGGAGAAGAAAACGTAGGGCTCGGTGGTGATCTGCTCGGTGCTGCCGGCGGCGCTGCGAAACCAGCCGCGGCTGCGCGGATCGTAGGTTTCGTCGGCGATGTCGCGGTGATCGATGAGCGTCAGGGTTTCGTCGTAGAACAGCGATCGGGAATGGACCGGGCCTTGCTCGTTGGCCCGTTCCACGGTCCAGACTTGATAGGCCGCCTCGGCGGGGGCCTGCAAGGCGGTTTTCAGGGCCGGGGTGCGCAATGGCCGGACCATCAGGAAATTGCCGCGCTGATCGCCCAGGTACAACGACGCCAGGTTCGGGTTGTCCCGCAATGCCTGGCTGAAGGGCACGAGTAGGGCCAGGCGTTGCGCCATCTGCGGCGTGCGTGTCGCCGGGTAGTCGGCCAGCAGGCTCAGCAGGTGGCGGATGGGTTCGTAGGTGTCATACAAGTCCAGGCGCACCTCCTGTTCAATGCGGTTGAACAGTTTTTCACTGCTGGACAGGATGATTTGCGTGGTTTGCCGGTAGTTGAAAATACCCAGCACCACCCCGGTCAACAACAAAAGCAGGGTAAACATCACGCTGATGTGGACATGCAGGGGGAACCGGCGTTTGTCCGGACGCGGTGCGCTGGGCATTGCAGTCACTCCAAGTGTCAGGGGGGTGTTCTCGATGGGTGTTCCCGCGTGCAAGGGAAACCGATCGAGACCCCCCCAGGTACGCACAGCTGAGCGAATAGCATAGTAAACGCTGGATTATTTTGCCTTGGCGATCTCCGTTTGCAGAGCCTGCTCCAGTTCGGTCATGGCGCGGTCGAGGGCGTCGATGCAGGCGCTGATTCGTTCAGGTGCCTGTACCAGATGACACGCCTGCTCCAGCGCCTCGCACCGCTGGATCAGGGTGGTCGCCTGGACGATGCGGGCGACGCCTTTTATCTTGTGCGCCGTTTCGGTCAGCGCTTGGCGGTTTGCGCCCTGGGCAACGTCGAGCAACTCCTGGCGGTCCGTGCGGCTGCTGCTGAGTAACTCCGCCAGCAGGCGCCGGTTGGACGAAGGGTCGCCGCCGGTCAACGCCTGGAGACTGTGCACGCTGAAAACCGCTGGGTGAGCGACCGGTTTGACCGTCTTGATCCACTGGCTCAACGCGCTCAGGCTGATCGGTTTGAACAGGCAGTCATCCATGCCTGCGTCCTGGCAGCGTTGTTTTTCCTCCGGTTGAGCATTGGCGGTGAACCCCAGGAGGGTGCAGGGCGACCGTCGCTGTTCGGACTCATCGCGACGAATCGAGCGGGCCAGTTCGTAACCGCTCATGATGGGCATGTTGCAATCGGCAATGACCAGGTCGAAATGGCCTTTGCGCCAGACCTCGAGCCCGTGGGCGCCATCGTGGGCGACCCGGTAGTGATGGCCGAGGTATTCCAATTGCTGGGACATCAGCAGGCGGTTGGCGGGATGATCGTCCACGATCAGGATGTTCAAGGCGACCTGGGCCGTTTCGATGACCGGTTCGAGTGGGATGCTCACCGGCGCCGTCGCCAGGACGGTCAGTTGCAGGTGGACCTGGACCTGGGTGCCGACGCCGGGTTGGCTACTCATATGCAGGTCGCCGCCCATCATCCGGCACAGGTTGCGACTGATCACCAGCCCCAATCCCGCGCCTTTGCGGGCCATTCGGCTGGTGTTATCGACCTGGGCAAACGGCGCGAACAAGCGTTGCAAGTCTGCCGGGCCGATGCCGATACCGCTGTCGTTGACCTCCAGATGCATGTGCAGGACGTCGTCCCGCTCGGTGGGCGATAGCCGGACCTTGACCACGACCTGGCCCTGCTCGGTAAATTTGAGGGCATTGCTGATCAGGTTCGACAGTACCTGCTTGAATCGCAAGGGGTCTATCAACACGTCAGGGTTGCCCTCGGTGGCATCGAACTGCAGCGACAACGCCAGGTTCTTCTGCCGGGCCACACCCTCGAAGACCCGTATGACCGATTGCAGCAGGGTCCTGAGATTGACGCGTTCGGGAGCCAGGGTCAGATGGCCGGACTCGATACGGGCGATGTCCAGGATATCGCCGATCAGTTCGAGCATGCCGGAGGCCGATTCGTAGGCGACTTCGATGGTCGAGCGGTCCACGTGGCCTTTGTCGGCGTGTTTCAGGGCCAGCTCGAGCATGCCGATCACCGCATTCATCGGGGTGCGTATTTCATGGCTCATGGTGGCCAGGAACGTGCTTTTGGCGCGGTTCGCATCATCGGCTCGTTGTTTGGAGGCGCGCAGTTCCTCGAACAGCTGCCGTCGTTCACTGATGTCGATCCAGCCGCCGATGATGCCTTGCACTTGCGCGGCGGAGTTTCGGTAGGGAAGGATCCAGTGATAGATCGTCAGCTTCCGGTCGCCGATGTGCAGGGGACGGTCCACGATCAGGGCATTACCTTCGGCCATGACGCGCTGGTAGTCCGCCTGGTACTCCTGCGCTTCGAAGGCGTTGCTCATGGAACCTGGCATCAAGTCCTTGCCGATGACGTCTTCGCGCCTGGCGTTGAACGCTTCCAGGTAACTGTCGTTGCAGCTCTGCAGGATACCGTTGCGATCCCTCACGTAGATGGGGTGGGGGGTGCCATTGAGCAGCGAATGCATGAATTCGAGTTGATCGTTGAGGGCCAGTTCCGCCCGTTGACGTTGCCTGATCTGGCGCTGCATGTAGGCGTTCCACGCCAGGGAAAGCAGCAGCAACAGGCCAACGCCCGCGACGACCTGGAAGAACAGGCGGTTATACGTGCGCCAGGTGTGTTCCGAGGGCGAGACGTAGCCGCGCCAGCGGTTGTTGATGATGCCCAGTTCGTCGGGGTCGATGCTGGTCAGGGCCTTGTCGAGGATGGCGTTCAACTCGCTGGCGTGTTTGGCCGTGGCCAGCGCGAACAGCGCCTGTTGGGTACCCACCGTGCTGCTGATCTGCAACCGGTCCCGCCACGCATGGGAGGAGATGAAGTAGTTGGCCATCACCTGCGAGTTCACGCTGCCGTCGACCTGGCCATGGGCGAGCATTTCCACGGCGCGCAAGGGGCCGTCCGTTTCGATGATCCGGATGCTCGGGTACTGGCTGCGTAGCCATTCAGTGAGCGGATTGCCCGTGGCGATCGCCAGGCTGGCGTGGCCGAACTGATCGAGGGTGGTGGGCGTGTCGGACGACTTGCGGGTCAGCAGGACGAACGAGCTGTCGACGTAGGGGCGGCTGAATTTCAACTGGCGTTGCCGTTCACTGCTGGGCAACAGCGCGGCGATCATGTCGGCTTGATCGTTGAGGACCGCGGCAATCATTTCACTGTCGTTCTGGCGGCGCTGGATGTCCAGGCGCAGGCCGGTGCGCAGCCGGATCAGCTCCAGCAGGTCGGCGCTGATGCCGCGAAAATCGCCGTCCGGATCGAAGAAGGTGAAGGGGGCGGAGGTTTCGTTCACCACCACCCTTACCACCGGGTGCCTGGCCAGCCAGCGTCGCTCGCGGTCGGTCAGTTGTACCCGGTGGTCCGTGAGGTACAGGTCGCTGCCCGCACTCCAGCGCTTGGCAATGGCCGTCTGTTCGGCGACGGGGACCTGGTTCAGCGTCGCGTTGATGATCTCCAGCAAGCGGGTATCGCCACGGCGTACGGCGAAACCGAATCCATAGGATTCATGTTTGCCGAAGCTGGCCATGCGGATATTGCTCAAGTAACCCTTGCTGATCATGTAGTGGGTGGACAGGGTATCGCCGAGAAATACATCGGCCTGGCCAAAGGCGACGGCATTGATGGCGTTCTGGTAGGACGGGTAGGTGGTGATGATTGCCTTGGGGTAGAGTTTTTCGATTTCCCGCAGCGGCAGGTAGTGATAGACCATGCTCAGCCGCAAACCCTTGAGGTCTTCATTCAGGGATCGGCTTTCATTCGTTCGGGTGACGAGAACGGGTTGGTCCACTGCATATGGCGTCGACAGCGCAATGTCGGGGTCGCGGGCCTCGAAACCGTTGGCGGTGCCAAGCATGTCGATTTGCCCGTCCTTGAGCGCCGCCACGGCTGCCTCACGGGAGGCGAAACGCAGCACTTTCATGGGCAAGCCAGTGGACTTGGCGAGGATGTCGGCATAGTCGGCGGTCAGGCCTTCGTAGTCGCGTCCGCTGGCGGAGAGATCGAAGGGCGGGTAATCCGGTGCGGAAGTGCCCAGGACCAGCTCCTGTCGGCTTTTTAGCCAGGCGCGGTGAACATCATCGAGCTTGATCTCGGCCTGGGCCATGGATGAGCGCCCCAGCAGCGTGTATTGCCCGGGCGCATCCGGTGTCGCCGCGAGCACTCCTGTATATAACACTGCGCTGATCAGCAGGAGACATTCGGTTATGCGTCTGAGCATCCTGTTTTCTCACACCAGCGCGTTGCGCTTCGCCATTTCAATCAGCTCGACCAAGGACTTGACCTTGAGTTTCTGCATCAGGCGTTTTTTATAAGTACTGACGGTTTTGTTACTGAGAAACATCCCCTTGGCTATTTCCTTGTTGGTTCGGCCTTGGGCAAAAAGTTGCAGTACCATCAGTTCCCGATCATTGACGCTTTTGAAAAGATCCAGCTCTATACTGCGTGGATCATCCGGGCGTACCGGGTTCAGCGCCTGGCTGGGGAAATAGTTATAGCCGGACAGTACCGCTTTGATCGCGCTGACAAGTTCGCTGAGGTCTTCCTGTTTGCAAACGTAACCGGAGGCACCGGATTGCATGCATCGGATACCGAAAAGCGTCGGCGACTGTGCCGTGAGCACCAGTGTCTTGAGCGGCGTGGTCATGGCGTTGAAGCGTGACAGAATTTCCAGCCCGTCAAGTTTGGGGATACTGATGTCCAGGATAACCAGGTCCGGCATGCATTCGCGCACCATTTGCATCGCGTCGACGCCGTTGTCAGTTTCTCCTACGACCTTATAGCCCTCATGTTCCAGGAGCATGCGAACGGCGAGGCGGATGACCGGATGATCGTCGACAATGAAAACGGAGTTCATGAATAAATTACCCTGCGAACTTGAATAAAGCGCGCACCTTAGCCCACTTACAGCCAGGGTCGTACGAAGAGACGGGCATGCAACTTCAATTTCAGAAGTTTCCTACAAAAAAAGAGGCAAGATATTACGATGTAATCGGTTTTTTAGTAGGTGGATGACAATAAGAGGGGAAGATGTTGGCAGTGTGTGAAGGGATATTTCTCTGATTGTGTTGTTTATGCAAACAAAGGGAACGTTTTAATCAAGGTTTGTGTAAAGCCATACATTATTTATCTACTTCAAACGCCTTGTGGATGGCGCTAAAAAACCACATGCACCGCCAATCCCCCTGCGGGAGCGAGCTTGCTCGCGATGGCGATGGATCTGTGCACATCGATGCTGGATGTGCCTCCGTCATCGCGAGCAAGCTCGCTCCCACATTTTTTCGAGGTGCTGCAAAGGGGGCCTTTTATTGGCGCGTGCGGCCTGTCATTTCCTGGGCCATTTCGCTGGCGTAGCTGTCGGTCATGCCGGCGATGAAGTCGATCATCCGCAGGAACGCGCCATGCAAAGGGCCATTGGGATCCGGCGCATTGTTCCCCAGCAGGTCGAGAATGCGGCGATTCTTGAACGAAGGCGTACGGCCGCCGTGCTGTTCGAGGGCTGCGCCGCAAAAGCCGTTTAGCAGGATTTCCAACGTGGTGTAGGCGCCGATTTCATGCAGGGTCTTGCGCTTGTCCTGGAAAATTTTCCGGCGTGCCATGTCCTTGGCATTCAACACGCAGCGTTTGGCCGGGCCGTGCATGTGTTCCACCAGGTCCCCTGGCAGCGTGCCGGCAAGCAACGCTTCCTGCTGCTCGACAAACGCCCGGGCGGCGGCGTTGGTCAGGTGTTCGATGGCCTTGCCTCGCAGGATCGCCAGTTTGCGTCGCCGCGAGTCCAGCGGCCCCAGTTGCCGATAGGTGTCCGGAAGATCGTCGCCCACCAGGTCCAGGAGCAGCGACTCCACCTGTGGGTATTCCAGCAGATCCATCTCCACGCCGTCTTCCAGGTCGATCAGCGCGTAGCAGATGTCATCGGCGGCCTCCATCAGGTACACCAGTGGATGCCGTGCCCAACGTTGATCCTCGATCTGGGGCAGACCGAGCTTGTGGGCAATCTGCTCCAGCAGTGGCAGTTCGCTCTGGTAGCAACCGAACTTGTGCTTCTTGTAGCCCAGGGAGTCGGCGTGGCGGGCGGTCCAGGGGTATTTCAGATACGTACCGAGGGTGGCATAGGTCAGCCGGGTTCCGCCGTCGAACTGATGGTATTCAAGCTGGGTGAGGACGCGGAAGCCCTGGGCGTTGCCTTCGAAATTGAGGAAGTCGTTGCGCTCGGCTTCGCTCATCGCATCAAGCCAACCCCGCCCGGCGGCCTGCTGGAACCAATAGCGAATGGCGTCCTCGCCGGAATGGCCGAACGGCGGGTTGCCTATGTCGTGGGCCAGGCAAGCCGATTGCACCACCATGCCCAGGTCGCTGGGCTCGCACCAGTCGGGCAGGGCATTGCGGATGGTTTCTCCCACGCGCATGCCCAGGGAGCGCCCGACGCAACTGACTTCCAGGGAATGGGTCAGGCGCGTGTGGATGTGGTCGTTGCTGGAAACCGGATGCACTTGCGTCTTGCGCCCCAGGCGGCGGAAGGCCCCGGAAAAGATGATGCGGTCGTGGTCCTTGTGGAAGGGACTACGACCCAGCTCTTGCGGGCTGTGCAGCGGTTTTCCGAGACGTTCGCGAGTCAGCAGGGTATGCCAATCCAAGGCCGGTTGCTCCGTTCGATGATGTCGATGCCCTAGCTTCCCGGTTCGTGGGTCGCCCTGCAAGGCCTATGGGCCTGCACAAACCGGATACCTAACCCTGTGGCCCTCGCCACAGGGTATCGGTCGTCAGGGTTTGCGCAGGTCCTTGGCCAGCTTGACCAACGGCAGCAATGTCGTTGCCAGGCGGATCAGGCCTGTCAAGCCACCGCCACCGCCATGGCGGGTCCGTTTGCCGGTGAGGAAGCCGAGCAGGGACACTGCCGCCACGCCCCACAGTGGCGCGTGCTTGATGCCGAAACCTTCGTGCCAGCTTTGCGTCAAGCCGCGCACCCGATGCAGGGGTTGCAGCAATTGGCGTGTCTCCTGACGGATTTCCTGGCGATGCATTTCCATGCGCAGGCGCACCAGTGCCTTGCGCATTTCCTGTCGTGTCCGGGCTTGGGGAATATCAGGCAGGCTCATGGCAGCAGGCGCTCCCGGTCATTGGCCAGTTCTTCGAGGGTGGCGTTGAAAGGAGAGGACTCATCGTAGATCGCGGCCTTGAGCCGAAGACCGCAGAACAGGGCCGCCAGCAGGTAGAACAGGCACAGGCCGATAATGCCCGACAGGCGATAGGTGTCCCATACCAGGATCAGCACCAGCGCCGAAAGCCCGACCAACAGCAGCAAGCCGAACACCAGCGCAAGGCCGGCGAACAGCAGGAGGCTGACGGTGCGTGCCTTCTGTTCCTGCAACTCCATGCCGAACAATTCGACGTGGCTGTGCAGCAAGCCAAGAAATGCCGCGCCCAGGCGGCGCGCTGTGGGTTGTGTGCCCGCTTCGGACGAGCCGGATTCGTCGATACCCATGATCAGCGCCGTGTCGCCAGCAGACCGATCAGAAAACCAACGCCCGCGGCAATGCCTACCGATTGCCAAGGGTTGGCCTGTACGTATTCCTCGGTGGCGACTACAGCAGCCTGGCCGCGTTCGCGCATGGAGTCTTCGGTCAGCTTGAGCGTTTCCCGGGCGCGCAGGAGGGTTTCGTGGATCTGGCTGCGCAGCGCATCGGCCTGATCGCCTGCCAGCGTCGCGGTGTGATCGAGCAAGCGCTCCGTGTCGCTGACCAGCGTCTGAAAATCTTCCATCAGGATTTCTTGAGCAGTCTTTGCCTGGGTTCTGGCCATGGGTGAATCTCCGTAAGTGACGTCTGAAGCGTTCGAGTATGAGCCTTGCCGGAAGGTTCAGTGCAAGTGACTGGTACAACTTTTGCTCAGGCTTCTGCCATGTACTGGTGCGTCAGTCTGCGCCAGTGCGCTGAAGCTGGGCGAAAGCCCGTAAAACCTTAACCCAATAATCAAAACCCGCGAAGCACGTCGAAGCGGCACTTCGTTTTGCCTGATCTGACGCACCAAAGTAGTTCATCGGCCTGTTTGTGGCCAATGAGTCGTTTCAACTTGGTGCGCTCATGGGGTGAGTGAACCGGTTTGGTGCTTTTTTCAACTTTTTCAGGTCTGCCAACACCATGGAAAATATGCAAAGTGCCGTGGACAGTCTGGTCCACAGCTCCAACACGCTGTTCATCCTGCTCGGCGCGGTCATGGTCCTGGCCATGCATGCCGGCTTCGCGTTCCTTGAAGTGGGAACGGTCCGGCAGAAGAACCAGGTCAATGCGCTGTCGAAAATCCTCAGCGATTTTGCGGTCTCGACCCTGGCCTATTTCTTTGTCGGTTATTGGATTTCCTATGGTGTGACCTTCCTGCAGCCGGCGACGGTACTCAGCACCGATCATGGCTACAGCCTGGTGAAGTTCTTCTTCCTGCTGACCTTTGCCGCTGCGATCCCGGCCATCATTTCCGGCGGTATTGCCGAGCGTGCGCGGTTCGCGCCGCAATTGTGCGCCACGGTGTTGATCGTGGCGTTTGTCTACCCGTTTTTCGAAGGCTTGGTCTGGAACGGCAATTTTGGCGTGCAGGCTTGGTTGCAAGCTCGGTTCGGCGCCAGCTTCCATGACTTCGCCGGTTCCGTGGTGGTGCATGCCATGGGCGGCTGGCTGGCGTTGGCCGCGGTGCTTTTGCTCGGCCCGCGTAATGGCCGCTACCGGGACGGTCGCCTGGTGGCGTTCGCGCCTTCGAGCATTCCATTCCTGGCATTGGGCTCGTGGATCCTGATTGTCGGCTGGTTCGGTTTCAACGTGATGAGTGCCCAGACCCTGCCTGGGGTGAGCGGGCTGGTGGCGGTCAATTCGTTGATGGCCATGGTGGGCGGTACCGTGGCGGCATTGATTGTCGGGCGCAATGACCCAGGCTTCCTGCACAACGGCCCGCTGGCCGGGTTGGTGGCGGTCTGTGCCGGTTCCGACCTGATGCACCCGGTGGGTGCGTTGGCCACCGGTGCCATTGCCGGTGCCTTGTTTGTCTGGTGCTTCACGGCGGCCCAAGGCAAGTGGAAGATCGACGACGTGCTCGGCGTCTGGCCGCTGCACGGGTTGTGCGGAGTCTGGGGTGGCATTGCCTGTGGCGTCTTTGGCCAGGTTGCCCTGGGCGGCCTGGGTGGGGTCAGCCTGATCAGCCAGTTGATCGGCACGGCGCTGGGTGTCGTCGTCGCCCTGGCCGGTGGGTTCGCGGTCTATGGCGCAATCAAGGCCGTGCTGGGGCTGCGCTTGACCCAGGAAGAAGAGTATTACGGCGCAGACCTGTCGATTCACAAGATCGGCGCGGTCAGCCAGGACTGATCGTTGCACAGGACACTAGGGCTCCTTGTCCTGGTTGCCAGGGTAAAAACCGTGGAGCAGGCGATAACGGTCATGACGGACCTGATCCACATGATGCCGGACTTGTTGTTCCGGCAGGCCAAGCATGATCAGGGCGTGGGACGCCAGCATCAGGCTCGATTCCAACAGTTCCGGGACCACTTCGCTGGCCCCGGCTGCCTGCAACTCGGCCAATTGGCTGTCGTCGCGGGTGCGCACCAGGATCGGCACCTGTTGGTTGACCCGCCGGGCCGCCTTGAGCACGGTGATGGCGATGTCGGTCTTGTCCACCGCGATCACCAATAGCCTGGCGCGGCTCAAGCCAACGGCGGCGAGCAGGTCACCCCGTCGCGAATCGCCGTAATGCACGCAGTTTTCCCCGACGGTGGCTTCCTGGATGATCACCGGGTCGTCATCCAGGGCGACGAACGCCTGGCCTTCGCGGCGCAGGAAGCGCCCGATGGACTGGCCGACGCGCCCGTAGCCGCAAATCACCACGTGATCCGACAAGCCGGCATTGAGTGCGCTGATCTGGTCCAGTTGCGCCTCTTCGTTGGGTTTGCGATGCAGGCGCGCGGCGATGCGCGGCGCCGCACGCAGCAACAGCGGCGTCAGCAGCATCGAGCAGAATGTCGCGGCCAGCAGCAGGCCGCTGATGTCGGCGGGCATGAGACTGTTCTGTTGCATCAGCGCCATCAAGGCAAAACAGAATTCGCCGCCCTGGGCCAGGGCCAGACCACTGCGCCAGGCGGTTTCCCCATCACTGCCGCGCCATTTCACCAGGGCGGCGACCACGCAGCCCTTGAGGAGCATCAGGCCGAGGGTCAATCCCAGAATCAAAAGGCCGTCATCGAGGAACAGTTGCAGATCGATCAGCATGCCGATGCTAACGAAAAACAGCCCCAGCAGGATGTCGCGGAACGGACGTATGTCGGCTTCGATCTGATGCCGGTAGTGGCTTTCCCCCAGCAACATACCCGCCAGGAAAGCCCCCAGGGCCGGCGACAAGCCGAGCAAGTGGGTCAGCCATGCCGTCAGCAGCACGATCACCAGGGCCAGCAGCACGAACAGTTCTGCGGACCGGGACGCCGCCACCTCATGAAACAGCCGGGGCAACAGCAGCCGGCTGGTCAGCAGCAGGCCACCAAACAACACCAGAGTCTTGCCCAGGGTCAGCGGTAGCGCCCAGTACCACGGGTGCTCGCTGCTGCCGGCGAAGACCGGCACCAGGGTCAACAGCAGCACCGCGACGACGTCCTGGAACAACAGGACGCCAATGGCGTTCTGCCCGTGGCTGCTGAAGATCTCGCCCAGGCTGGTCAACTCCTTGCTGACAATGGCGGTGGAGGACAAGGCCAGCCCCGCGCCGAGCAGCAGCGCGGCGATCACCGGCGCGCCGCACACGGCCAGCAATCCCGCCAGCAGCGCCCCCGAACACAGCACCTGCAGGCTGCCGAGGCCGAACACGACCCGACGCAGTTCGAGCATTTTCGACAGGGAAAACTCCAGCCCCAACGAGAACAACAGGAACACCACCCCGAGCTCGGCCAGATCCGGCAGTTCCTCGCTGTCGTTGACCCAGTCCAGCGCGGTAGGCCCGACCGCCAGCCCGACACAGAGATAACCCAGCACGGGCGGCAGGCGCAGCCGCCTGAAGAGGGCGATGACCACCAGGGACGAGGCAAGGATGATCAGCAGGTTGGCAAACAAGGGGAACTCCGTTTCAAGGCTACAAGGCAAAGCGTAGAGGGGAAAATGCGACCAGCGTCGCTGGAAAAGCATTCATGTTCAGTGATTTGCATCAGCGTTTTACCGAAACACCCGGAAGCGAGCCAGCGACTCGACGGTTTTCCGAGGCGGGCCTAGAATGATCGTCTATCTTTTTTGGGTCTACCCGCCATGCTTCCTGAATGCCAGTTGTTCGGCACCCTGGGGTGTCATCTTTGTGAAGTTGCCGAAGGGGTGCTGATGCCTTTCGTCGAACATGGATTGTTGGTGGAACTGGTGGATATCGCCGAGGACGAGACTTTTTTCGAAGCCTATGAGCTACGTATCCCGGTCCTGCGCAGAATCGATACTGGTGCGGAGCTGGACTGGCCTTTCGATGACTCCGACCGGGTTGCCGCCTTTCTGCGTTGACCCATTTCCCGGCGTGCCTTCATACGAGGCCATTGGCGAAAATCGCGTTCTTCGGTTACTGTATGTTCATACAGTTTTCTGGAGTGCATACCCTTGGTCAATGTCGAACAACTGAAAAGCAGCGTAAACAGGATGTCCGCGGACGTTGTGCGTGAGGCGGTCCTGGAGCTACGCCTGGATGGCTTGGTGACCGAAGGCAAGACGCCCTTCAATAAACTGCATTTCAACACCTGTTTCGCCGAGATCGAAGCGTTGTTCCAGCGTGCCGGCTATCACAAACAGTTGGATGTGGTGGGTTACCAGGGTTTGCTGTACGCGCTGTACGATCCAGGTCGCTGGGAGGCGGTGGAAGTGCTGCGCTGGTTGAAGGAGTTCACCGAAGCGGCGGCCAAATCGACGTCAGTCACGGCGTAAAGCAATCATCGCTGGGCTGCGCGGTGCGACTGTCGGATAATGCCGCCCTGCAAAAACGCCTGAGAGTTTTCAATGCCCGGTTCATCGTTTTCCGCCGCTCATCATCAGGCCAGTACGCTGTATCTGCCGCCCGGTTCCTGGCCGACGGTGCTGGAGTGCCTGTGCGAGCATTTCAGTGCCATCAGTCGCGAGCAGTGGCTGGACCGGATCGCCCGGGGCCGGGTATTGGACGGGGAGGGCAAGGCCATCCATGTCGACTTGCCCTACCGCGAAGGCCTGCGCATCCACTACTTCCGTGAAGTACCCGACGAGAAGCCGATCCCGGTGGTGGAGTCGATCCTGTATGCCGACGAGCATCTGGTGGTGGCAGACAAACCGCATTTTCTGCCTGTCACTCCGGCGGGCGAATACGTTGAGCAAACCTTGTTACGACGGCTGATCCGGCGGCTGGACAACCCGCATCTGGTGCCCTTGCACCGCATTGACCGGCACACGGCCGGGCTGGTGTTGTTTTCAGCCAACCCGCACACCCGTTCGGCCTATCAGTCGTTGTTCCCGACGCGGCAGATCGAGAAACGCTACCAGGCCATTGCCCGCGCGTTGCCTGGGTTGACCTTTCCCCGGGTGCATAGAAGCCGGATGATCGACGGTGAGCCATTCTTTCGGATGCAGGAAGGGCCGGGCGAGCCCAATACCGAAACGGCCATCGAAGTGCTGGAAAGACACGGTGACCTGTGGCGCTACGGGTTGTCTCCGGTCACGGGCAAGAAACACCAGTTGCGGGTGCATATGAATGCCCTGGGAGCGGGTATCTGCAACGATCCGTTTTACCCTGACGTGCTTCGGGACGCCGAGGATGACTACGCCAACCCGCTCAAGCTACTGGCACAAGGGCTGCGTTTCATCGATCCGGTCACCGGCCAGGAGCGTGTATTCCAGAGTGAGATTACATTGCAGTGGTAGTGCCCATGGTTTTCGACCAGGCATAAAAAGCCCGCAAATGTTGCGGGCTTTTCGTATCTGGCGGTAGCGCTGAAGATTACAGGTCTTTAACGGTACGAACCTGATCCTTGTTCACGCGAGTCTGCTTGCCATCCAGCTGCTCGAATTCGTAGAAGCCGCTTTCTTCATCGTAATGAGGGGTATCGACGGCCTGGATTTCGCGACCGTCATTCAAGGTGATCACTGTTGGCGAAGCGCACCCGGCAAGGGTGGCGAGGCCCAGAGCGAGCATGAACGTGGCGAGGGTCCGTTGTGTCATGGTGTTTCTCCGAAATGGATTCTTCAAGTTACTGACCTTCAGACGTATACATTGCGCGCAAGTTCCTGGCTAGTGTCAATCTGACACGCCTTTATGTCGGACCAGTAACTCCGGGGTGTTCAGATTGGCCAGCCGCGGATCGTCTGCAGGGCATTGCAAGGCAACGGCGTGCAACGCGCGCATAACCCGACCGGGGCTTCGTTCGCCTTCGCTCCAGGCTTTTTCGAAGCTCGCTGCCAGGGCCAGCGGGATGACACACAGCAGCGGTTCCCAATGCTCGCCGTGCCGCACCATCAATGGCTGATCGGGGTGCTGGCTGGCCGTCCTGCGCATGTTGTCGAGCAGGCTGGCGTCGACCTGCGGCACGTCGCACGGCAGCACCAGCAAATACGGGTGCCTCGCAGCCTTGAGACCTGCCCGGATGCCCGCCAGTGGCCCGGGAAAGTCACCTTCCTCGTCATGCACCAACTGATCGGCATACGGTGCGTAACGTTGTGCATTACGGTTGCAGGAAATGATCAGGTCATCGCTCAGGGCGCGGGTCTGGCGATGGATATGGGCAATCAGCGGTTCGCCTTGCCACTGCACCAGGCCTTTGTCCTGACCGCCCATGCGTTGCCCGCGACCACCCGCCAAGAGCAGAATGGAGCAGGGTGGCAGCGGCGTAATCGAGGTCATGGCGTGTCTCCGCACGGGCGAAAAAATGAAGCGCTGTGATATAACACCGGGCTGTTTCCTCCACAACTGGACGAGCCTATGAAAGCCAAGGCTGATGTACCTTTCGTGCCGCTCAATATCGCGGTGCTGACAGTCAGTGACACCCGTACCCTGGAAACCGATACGTCCGGGCAGGTCTTCGTCGATCGGCTCAAGGCGGCCGGCCACAACCTGGCGGCGCGGGTCCTGCTCAAAGATGATTTGTACAAGATCCGGGCGCAAGTCGCGACCTGGATTGCCGAAGACGTGGTGCAAGTGGTGCTGATCACCGGCGGCACCGGCTTCACGGGGCGTGACAGCACGCCGGAAGCCGTCACGTGTCTGCTGGACAAGCAGGTCGACGGGTTTGGCGAGTTGTTCCGGCAAATATCAGTGGCCGACATTGGCACTTCCACTGTGCAGTCCCGCGCGCTGGCGGGCCTGGCCAATGGCACGCTGGTATGTTGCCTGCCGGGGTCGACCAACGCGGTACGTACCGGATGGGATGGGATCCTGGCCGAACAATTGGATGTGCGGCATCGTCCGTGCAACTTCGTTGCCCATTTGAAACAGGCCGCGCCTTGTGAATCCCGTGGGTAAACCGGGCAAGGCCGGCGCCTTGATGGCCGTCGAAGTGGCGTTGGAGCGGCTGCTCGAGATGGCGGCGGCCACGCCGATCGTTCAGCGCGAACATTTGCCTTTGGCCGCGGCGTCAGGGCGAGTGCTCGCCGAGGATCTGGTCTCGACCCTTGATTTGCCGCCATGGCCCAACAGTGCCATGGATGGCTATGCCCTGCGGTTGGCGGACTGGAACGGCGAGCCGTTGGTGGTCAGCCAGCGGATTTTCGCCGGCCAGGCTCCGGAGCCGTTGGCCGTTGGTACCTGCGCGCGGATCTTCACGGGGGCGCCAGTCCCTGCCGGCGCCGATTGCGTCGAGATGCAGGAAAACGCCGTGGTCGAAAGCGACCAGCGGGTGCGGTTTACCGAGCCGATGGTCAGCGGGCAGAACATTCGTCCCCAGGGACAGGAGACCACTGTTGGCGAGCAAGTCCTTTCTGCCGGGACTCGCCTGGGGCCGATCGAGCTGGGCTTGGCGGCATCCTTGGGCTGTGCGTCGCTGGACGTGGTGCGCAAGGCCCGCGTCGCCGTCCTGTCCACGGGCGATGAACTGGTCGAGCCCGGTCAGGTGTTGGGTCCTGGCCAGATCTATAACAGCAACCGCGTGCTGCTGTGTGGCTGGCTGCAACGCATGGGCTGCGAGGTGGTTGACGCGGGTATCCTGCCCGACGATTTGTCGGCCACCCGTGAGCGCCTGGCACAGTTGTCGGATGTCGATCTGATCCTGTCCACCGGCGGGGTATCGGTGGGGGAGGCGGACTTCCTGGGTATCGCCTTGCGCGAGGATGGCGAGCTGGCGCTGTGGAAACTCGCCATCAAACCGGGTAAGCCGTTGACGTGCGGGAATTACCGTGGCGTGCCGGTCATAGGCCTGCCTGGAAACCCCGCTTCGACCCTCGTGACGTTCGCCTTGCTGGCAAGGCCTTACCTATTGAGACGCCAAGGCGTTCAGTCGGTGGCGCCGCTCAAGTTCAAGGTGCCGGCCGGTTTCGCCTGGCCAAAGGCGGGCAGTCGCCGAGAATACCTGCGAGGCCGTATGGAGAATGGTCGAGCGATCATCTACCGAAACCAGAGCTCGGGTGTCCTGCGCAGCGCGGCCTGGGCCGACGGGTTGGTCGAGGTGCTCGAAGGGCAGACGCTGGTGGAGGGCAACGAAGTGGGCTTCATTCCCTTGAGCGAAATCCTGGGCTAGCACATGGCAGGTGTTCTCCGGCCCGAGTTGGACGCTCGGGCCTTTTGTGCGCCTCACCTTTATCGCGTGAGCAGCATCACCAACTGATCGAATCGATTGTTGGCAATCCAGCCCAGCAGACCGAGTACCACCGCCGCGGCGCCAGCCGAATAGGCCAGCCTGTGGCGGATCACCTTGACGTCGGTGCGTATTTCATCCATGTCTTTGCGGATGTATTTGAGGTGGGTTTCCAGTTCAACGACGCGCGGTTCCAAATCAATTCCTCCAACGGGATTACTGCAACTTTTGCATTCGTTTCGAGTATCGGCGCGCCCGCTTCCAAAGGACGCGAGCTGCCGGGGCGACAGCTTGTATTCACGGTTATGCATGGGACGGTCCATCCCCTTGGCCATAACTGTTCGAGCGACTGATCCGGCCCCTGCGGGCCGTGACGTATCCATCCATGGGAGAATGCTTCCTTGTGTGATGAGGGTTTAAGCGATCCAGCAAAACATGAAGCCAAGGTGTCTCAATACCGCTAGAGGGTCAATTGAGCTGATTCGCCAGATCTTGTAAGAAAACTCTTCGAATCAGTGCGTGTCGATCGGACCAGTCGTCCTGTTCGTTGAATAAATTGAGACGCGCCGGGCTTTTTCGCGCCAATGAGCGGTCCCATGCCTGAACCTTCCAATGACGGAGACCACGATGAGCAAAGGCAAGGCGCTGTTGATTCTGCATGGCAAGCAAGCGCTCAACGAAGAGGTTCGCTCGGCAGTGATGCTCAAGCGCGAACAGGGCTGGGAGCTGGCGGTACGGTTGACCTGGGAAGCCGGTGATGCCCAGCGATGCGTCGATGAAGCCCTGGATGCCGGTTATACGCGACTGATCGCTGGCGGCGGTGATGGAACCTTGCGTGATATCGCCGAGGCGATCGTCCACAAGTCCAGCGATGCCAGCCTGGTATTGCTGCCGCTGGGCACGGCCAATGATTTCGCCCGGGCGGCGGGTGTTCCGTTGGAACCCGCGCAGGCCCTAGATCTATTGGACGTTGCGCCCCAGGCCGTTGATGTGGGGGAAGTCGGTGGGCGGATTTTCCTGAACATGGCCACCGGCGGTTTTGGCAGCCAGGTGACGGCGAACACCTCCGAGGATCTCAAGAAGGTCTTGGGCGGCGCCGCCTACCTGTTCACGGGCCTGTCTCGATTCAGTGAACTGAGTACCGCCTATGGTGAGTTGCAGGGTCCCGATTTTTACTGGCAGGGCGATTTGCTCGCGCTGGGCATCGGTAATGGCCGGCAGGCGGGGGGAGGCCATGTGCTGTGCCCGCAAGCGTTGGCTGATGATGGGTTGCTGGACATCAGCATCCTGCCGGCGCCCCAGGAAGTGGTCAGTACGTTGAAGGATTTGCTCGCAGGCGGCCTGGGCATCGACAACATGTTTGTCCGTGCGCGCTTGCCATGGGTGGAAATCAAGGTCGCGCAAGGCCTGGACATCAATCTCGATGGCGAACCGTTGCAGGTCGACACCCTGCGCTTCACTGTCCGTCCGAAGGCGCTGCGGCTGCACCTGCCGTCCGATTCGTCGCTGTTGGGCGGCGCGACGGCGCTCAGTCATCCAGGCTGATGATTTGCTCACGCACCGCGAACAGCACAAGACCGGCCACGTCATGGATCTGCAAGCGCTTCATGACTTGCGCCCGGTGGGTTTCCACGGTCTTGACGCTCAGGTTCAGCCCATTGGCAATTTCCCGAGTGGATTTGCCGCGCACGATCAGTCGCAGAATTTCCAGCTGGCGTGCCGTCAGGTTATGGGCCTGGGCAGGGTCCGGCTGATGTTTCTGGACACGGGTCAGCGCCTGGTTGATCACCGTGTGGGCGATGGCCGGGCTCAGGTAGCGTTCGTCATTGCGCAGCGCTTCCAGGGCGTGTCTCAGCTCGGTGGCGGTGGTGTCCTTGAGCAGGTAGCCATGGGCGCCTGATTCCAGCGCCTGCATGATCAACGCAGGATCCGTATGCATCGACAGGATCAGCACCTTGCTGTGGGGGCGCACCCGCTTGAGTTGTTGCAAGGCATCCAGGCCGCTGGTGTCCTTCATGGAAATGTCCAGTAGCACGATGTCGGGGTTCAGTCGTTCTACCAGCTCCACCAATTGTGTGCCGTCATTGGCTTCGCCGATCACGGCATAGTCCGGGATATCCATGACCAGAGCTCGTACGCCGGCCCTGATCAGGGAATGGTCGTCTACCAGGAGCAAATTACAAATCAAAGGAAAACCTTATTCTTACTGGCTCGTTCCAGGGCACGCGGTGCCCAGGGAAAGCGTGCTTCGATGTGCGTGCCTTTGCCGGCCTCGCTCACGACCTTGAGGGTGCCGCCCAATTGTTCGACCCGCTCCGACATGCCGGCCATGCCCCGTTGGCCTTCGCGAGCGGGGTGGCTGGCCGGGACAAATCCCAGGCCGTCGTCGCTGATCAGCAGGGTCAGGCCGTCGGGCAGGCGTTGCAGGCGTACCAGCAGATTCGTCGCCCGGGCATGGCGCAAGATATTGGTGACTGCTTCCTGGGTGATCCGGAACACCGCGACCGACATCTCCTCCGGGATACCCGTCATGCGCTGCTGGCAATCGAGGCTCCACTTCACCGGGGCGTTGGCCAGCGTCTTGAGCAGGTGCGCCCGCAGGCTGGCCTCAAGCCCGAGGCTGGTCAGCTCCCTGGGGTTGAGGATCGCCGATACGTCGCGGACCTTGTTGAGGGTTTCGTCCAGGGTTTCGCACAGGAGCGCGCACTGACCTTGCAATTCTTCCGGCATCCGACGCTTGAGCCATTCGCCTTGCAGTTTCGCCGCGGTCAGCAATTGGCCAATGTCGTCATGCAATTCGCGGCTGAGCCGATGGCGCTCATTCTCCTGGACCTCGAGCAACCGGTCGGCCAGCTCCTGGGGCTGGAACTTGATGGACTTGCGCGACAATCGATGGTGGATCCAGACACAGCTCAAGGCCGCGACATTCAGGGCCAGCAGGCCCAGCGGCACCGTGTGGGCGTACAGGTAGGTCAGCAGGCAGCCGAGGGTCGAGCACACGCACAATAATAATGTGAAGCGACGGGCGTTTTCTCGGGAGGGAGGCCAGGTGATGAATGACTTGAGGCTGGCGTGCATAGCGGATGGAGCCAATGAATGTTCGCTGCGGGCAGGCCGGTCAGCTCATCTGACAGGCCGGGTCGGGTAAACGTTTCAGGTCGAAGGCTGCTTCGGTTGGCGGCTATTACGGCGCTGCCTGGAAGTGGCTGACGCGGGAGATAGTACCACTTCGCCTATCGTTGGTCGCGCTCGGCATGGTGCCGTGAAAGCACTGGGGAGCAGGCGCATTGCCATCGTGTCAGGCTTGTTTCTGGGGATAAGACACCAACGCCAGCGGACGTGATGCGGCCAATGCCTGGTCGGGACTCTGGCCGACCTGGAAAGCGAATGCCTCGATCAAGGACGTTTGTTCGCTGTTGTCCAGGCTCAACTGGCCGGTGGTGTGATCGACCAGTTCCAATTGCCAAGCCATCAGGGTGAAGCAATCCTTCAAGGCATCCAGGGCCTGGTCATGCAATTCCATGTGGTTTTGCGCATGGCTGAGCAAGCCATGGATATGCAGGGAAAACTCCGAAACGGCTTCCAGCGCCAGGGCATTGGTCTTGTTTGCCAGTTTCAGCAAGGTGCTGAGCATGCAATCGATGGCGTCCTTGTCATTGTTGATCAATTGCAGATGGCTCAGGCATTCCTCCGACTTGGCCAGCAGTGTCTCGGCCTCGATCAGAAGTTCGGGAAGACGTTGACTCCAGTTCCTACGATCGTTCGGCATGCTTATCTCCACAACATCATGTCAGGCGAAAGGAAACCGCGTATGGCGAACGGCTGGATCTCAAGGTCGACCGTGGACGGACGCGCGAATACACGCCCGTGCCGTTCAGCGAAGGTGAATTCGTAAACGATTACACGGGTGGGATCGGCCGAAAGGCTGCAGGTCCGATGTCCTGTGGTCGCGCACAAAAGCCTGACTCCGTTCAGCAATGAGAATGGCGTCACATTAATGGCTATTGGATAACGGGAATATCAGGTTGGACCTGATTGTGCCTAGGGGAATCCCTTAGACAGGGGAACTTAGTGCGCAAACCGGAGTCGCGCAGCGGGATTAAATGGCAGATGAAATCGTGAAGCCAGTAAAGCATGATGTTAATGTGATATCAATTCCCCGCGTGTATTTTAATCCGGGGTCAAGAATCGGTTCGTGCGGCCGATATCGGTTTTATTGGATTCATCCGAACAAGCCCAGGAGTCATCGATGGCCGGCATTCTCGACACAGTAGATCAACGAACCCAACTGGTGGGTGAGAATCGCCTGGAAATTCTCATGTTTCGCCTGGCGGGTCGGCAGTTGTTTGCCATTAACGTGTTCAAGGTCCAGGAAGTCCTGCAACTGCCGAAGTTGACCCTGATGCCGCAACGCCACCCGTTCGTGTGTGGCGTGGTCAATCTGCGAGGCCAGACGCTGCCGGTGATCGACCTGTCCCAGGCCATTGGCATGCGTCCGCTGGTGCCAGGCGCCAACAGCACCATTATCGTGACCGAATACAACCGTTCGGTTCAGGCGTTCCTGGTGGGCGGCGTCGACCGCATCGTCAACATGAACTGGGAAGCCATCCTGCCACCGCCGACCAGCGCCGGCCGCGAGCACTACCTGACCGCCATCAGCAAGGTGGACGATCAGTTGGTGGAAATCATCGACGTGGAAAAAGTCCTGGCCGAAATCGTGCCGTACAACGCCAAGGTCTCCCGGGACAAACTCGAAGACCCGGTGCTGGAGCGCGCCCGTGGCCGCGAAGTGCTGCTGGTGGACGACTCCAACGTCGCGCTCTCGCAATTGCGCGACACTCTGGGTCAACTGGGCGTGAAAATGCACATCGCCAGCGACGGCCTGAAGGCCCTGAACATGCTCAAGGCCTGGGCCGATACCGGCGAGGTCATGACCGACAAATTGCTGATGATCTTCACCGACGCGGAAATGCCGGAAATGGACGGCTACCGCTTGACCACCGAAATCCGTAACGACCCGCGTTTGCGTGGGCTCTATGTCGTACTGCACACCTCGCTGTCCGGCAGCTTCAACGATTCGATGGTCAAGAAGGTCGGTTGCGACAACTTCCTCTCCAAATTCCAGCCGGACAAGCTGGTCGACGTGGTGCGCCAGCGGCTGATGCTCGACTGAAACCGATGGTGGTTTGCTTCAATGGCCGGCTCGTATAAGGTGGCATTTTTTGCCACCAGGGAAGTTGACCATGTTGCGGCTGAGCGCGCTGTATCGGTATCCGTTGAAGTCCGGCAAGGGTCAGCCCCTGCAGCAAATCGGCCTGGACAAGCTAGGGCTGGACGGTGATCGGCGCTGGATGCTGGTGGATGAGGGCACGGGGCGGTTCCTGACCCAGCGCGCCGTGGCGAAGATGAGCCAGCTTTCTGCCTTGTGGAACGAGGCGGGTGGCCTGACGCTCAGCGCGCCGGGCCATGGCGCCATCGACGTGCCGCTGCCACCCACCCAGCAAGAACGACGGCGCGGCGTGATCATCTGGCGTGACACCTTGCGTGTGCCGGATGCCGGTGATGAGGCTGCGGCCTGGGTCAGCGAATTCATCGGCAACCCCACGCGGCTGGTGCACGTGCCGGTGGAACTGGCGCGCACCACCGCCGCCGGTTATGGCAAGGATGACGACAAGGTCGCCTTTGCCGATGGTTTCCCCCTGCTGCTGATTGGCCAGGCCTCATTGCAGGACCTGTCGAGCCGTGTCGGCCGCTCGCTGGAGATGTTGCGCTTTCGTCCCAACCTGGTGGTGGAGGGCAGCGAGGCGTTTGCCGAGGACGGTTGGAAGCGTATTCGTATCGGCGAGGTGGAGTTCCGGCTGGTCAAGCCCTGCTCGCGTTGCATCATGACCACGGTCGATCCGCACACCGGCGAACGCGATCCTGATCGCGAACCCTTTGCCACGTTGCAGCAATACCGTTCGACGCCGGACGGTGCGATGTTCGGCCAGAACCTGGTCAACGACAGCAACGGTCGGCTTGAAGCCGGCATGCCGGTTGAAGTGCTCGAATAAACAGAACCGTGAACAAAAATCTGTGGCGAGGGGATTTATCCTCGCCACAGATGAGCGGCGTATCTATGCCACAGAATCAGCCGCGGTATTCACACAGGTAAGCGGTGTCGACGGCCACTTTGAGCTGGAACTTGCTATTGGCCGGTACATTGAACTGGCTGCCGGCCGCGAAGGTTTCCCAATCGGTGCTGTCGGGCAGCTTCACGGTCAGGGCGCCGGAGACGACGTGCATGATTTCCCGTTGGGCCGTGCCGAACTCATATTCGCCCGGTGCCATGACGCCGATGGTCGCGGGGCCTTCGGCAGTGCCAAAAGCGATCGACTTGACGGTGCCGTCGAAGTACTCGTTGACTTTAAACATGGGCGATTCCTCGAAAAAGGGGCTGAAAAAGGCCGGCCAGTATGCACAAGGCTGCAACATCCGTCATCTGCCGCGCCGGGAGGTAGATGCCGCTCAACCCGGAAGCACCAGAGGCAACAACCGCGCGGTATTGCGGGCATCTTCCAGGGCGCGGTGCTGCTGCCCGCAAAATTGCAGGCCGGCCAGTTGCAGCGCGCCATTGAGCCCCAGCGGTCGTTCCAGCCGACGGGCCTTGGCGAAGCGTTGCTTGAGGTTCATGTGCGGCACCTGGGCGAGGACGCTGTGCAACTGCTGGCGCTGCCATTCCTGAAGCAGTTGCTTGCGGTCGTAGTCGCCCCAGCTGACCCAGCTTTCCAGCTTCGGATGATACGGCGCCAGCCAGCGCTCGAACGCCGGCCAGACCTCGGTCAAGGGCGCGGCGCCGTCGATACTGGCCTGGGTGATGTGGGTCAGTTCGCGACAGAAAGGCGTGAGCAGCGGTCGTCTCAGGGGCCGCACGAAGCGCTGGAAATGATCCACTTCGCGGCCGTCACGACTCACCAGCGTGGCGCCGATTTCGATAATTTCCATTTCGGTTACCGGCCAGCCACCTTCATCGGTGGTGGCCTCCAGATCAATCACCAGCCAGTGAGGCATTGCAGTGTTCCCGGTATCGGCGTGCTGATGGGTTTGAGCGTAGTCAAACCCCAGGCATCCGACTAGTGGGCTGTTTCAACGCGCAACAAAACCTGGCGTTTTCTCACCTGATCACCCGGCGTGACCTGCAAATGCCTGACCACCCCGTCGATGCCTGCCTTGAGTGGGTGTTCCATTTTCATCGCTTCGAGCACCATCAGCAGTTGGCCTTGGCGCACCGGACTGCCTTCGCTGACCAGTACCTCGACAATGGCACCGTCCATGGGCGCCAGGAGCGTACTGGCACCGGCACTGGCCTTGCTGGCGACAGGGGCCAGGGTCCGGTCTTGCAAGTGCAGGCCGCCGGGGCGGGTGGACAGCCAGAGATCGTGGCCTTCGAGGCGCCAGGCGTGGCGCTGGCGAATCCCGTCGATGACCAGCGTTGCGCCCTGCGCATCAACGTCGAGCAGCCTCAGTTCGACCAGGCGCCCGTCACTGCGGATGTTCAGTGTCCCGTCGGTTTCGGTTTCAAGGCTCAGCACCCAGTCACGTTCCCCGACGCCGATCCGATAAGTCAGCGCCGTGCCGATGCTGCTGCGCCATCCGCCCAGGCCGGGTGCATGCCGTGCCTGCGATGCCTGATAAAACGCCGCGGTGGCGATGGCCAGTTGTTCGGCCGAGGGCTCAAGGGGCAGAAGCGCCGCATGATTGGCAAAATGCTGGCCGATGAAGCCGGTGTTGAAGTCACCGTCGATGAACCCTGGATGCGCCAGCAAGCTGGCGAGCAAGCGCTGGTTGCTCTGGACCCCAAGCAGCACGCATTCCTCCACCGCTCGCAACAGTTTGCGGCGTGCTTCGTCACGGGTGGCGCCGTGGACGATGAGTTTGCCCAGCATCGAATCGTAGAACGGCGTGATGGCCTGGCCCTGCAGCAGGCCATGGTCGACTCGCACACCGTCGCGGATGGGGGGCTCCCAGCCAACCAAGCGCCCGGTCTGGGGCAGGAAATCCGCCGCTGGATCCTCGGCGTACAACCGCACTTGCAGGGCATGGCCGCTGAGCGTCACCTGCTCCTGGCGCAGGGGCAGCGGCCTGCCGGCGGCGACGTCCAATTGCCAGGCCACCAGGTCCAGGCCGGTGATCAACTCGGTGACCGGGTGTTCGACCTGCAGGCGCGTGTTCATCTCCAGGAAGTAAAACCGACCGTCCGCCGCGAGCAGGAATTCCACGGTCCCGGCACCGACGTAATTCACTGCGCGCCCCGCCGTGAGTGCCGCCTCGCCCATGGCCCGGCGCAGGTCGGCGGTCATGACCGGGCAGGGCGCTTCCTCGATGATTTTCTGGTGACGCCGCTGGATCGAACAGTCCCGTTCGCCCAGGTGGATCAACTGGCCGTGGTGGTCGCCGAAGATCTGCACTTCCACATGCCGCGGATCGATCAAGGCTTGTTCGAGGATCAACTCGTCGCTGCCGAAGCCGTGCAGGGCTTCCGAGCGTGCGCTGCGCAACTGCTCCAGCAGCCCCTCGGCGCGCTGGACCAGGCGCATGCCGCGGCCGCCGCCACCGGCACTGGCCTTGATCATCAGCGGGTAGCCGATGTGCCCGGCTTCGCGTTGCAGCGTGTCGTCGTCCTGGGCGGCGCCCTGGTAACCGGCAATGCAGGGAACACCGGCTTGGATCATGGCGATTTTTGCGCGACGCTTGCTGCCCATCAGCTCGATGGCCTCGGGGCTGGGGCCGATGAAAACCAGGCCGGCCTGCGCGCAGGCGTGGGCGAACCCTGCATTTTCCGAAAGGAAGCCGTAGCCGGGGTGGATCGCATCGGCGCCGCTGCGCCGGGCCGCCTCGAGAATGGCCAAGGGGTCGAGATAGGACTGCTGCACCGGGGCCGGTCCGATCAGCACGGCTTCATCGGCCATGCGTACGTGCAGCGCATCGGCGTCGGCCTCGCTGAACACCGCCACCGTGCGATAACCCAGGGCCTGGGCGGTGCGCTGGATGCGACAGGCGATTTCGCCGCGGTTGGCGATGAGGATTTTGCTGAAGGCGGGCATGGGGGCATTCCTGGGGTGTGGTGTTTGTTCGGGCCTCATCGCGAGCGAGCTCGCTCCCACAGTGAGTGGTGAAAATGTGGGAGCGAGCTTGCTCGCGATAGCGGCCTGTCAGGCAAACCGCTCACTTGTTCTTCCCCGGCAAAATGCCCATGAGCTTGCAGATGATGCCCAGCATGATTTCGTCCGCGCCGGCACCGATGGACACCAGCCGTACGTCGCGATAGGCGCGGGCGACCGGGTTGTCCCACATGAAGCCCATGCCGCCCCAGTATTGCAGGCAACTGTCGGTGGTTTCCCGGGCCAGGCGTCCGGCCTTGAGCTTGGCCATCGAGGCCAGTCGCGTGACGTCCTGGCCGTGGATGTACTGCTCGGTGGCCTGGTAGACCAGCGCCCGCAGGCATTCGATTTCGCTGGCCAGTTCCGCCAGGCGGAAGTGGATCACCTGGTTGTCGATCAGGGCCGTGCCGAAGGTCTTGCGCTCCTTGCAGTACTCGATGGTGCTGTCGATGCAATGCTCCAGGCCCTTGAGCATGTTGGCTGCGCCGAACAGGCGTTCTTCCTGGAATTGCAGCATCTGCATCATGAACCCGGCACCTTCCTGGCCGATGCGATTGCGTTGTGGCACCCGCACGTCGTCGAAAAACACCTGGGCGGTTTCCGAGCTGCGCATGCCGAGTTTGTCCAGGTGCTGGCCGAGGCTGATGCCGGCGCTGCGCATCGGCACCATGATCAGCGATTTGTTGACGTGGGGCTTGTCGTCCGAGGTATTCGCCAACAGGCAGATGAAGTCAGCGCTCGGCGCATTGGTGATCCACATCTTGCTGCCATTGATGACGTAGTCGTCGCCGTCCTTGCGCGCCGTGGTCTTGAGGCCGGCGACATCGGAGCCGGCACCGACTTCCGAGACGCCGATGCAGCCCACTTGTTCGCCGCGAATGGCCGGGCGCAGGAACGCTTCACGCAACTCGTCGGAGCCGAAACGGGCCAGGGCCGGGGTGCACATGTCGGTCTGCACGCCGATGGACATCGGCACGCCGCCGCAATGAATAGTGCCGAATTCCTCGGCCGCGACGATCGAATAGCTGTAGTCCAGGCCCATGCCGCCGAAGGCCTGCGGCTTGGAAATACCCAGCAGGCCCAGCTCGCCGGCCTTGCGGAAAATCTCGTGGATGGGGAAACGCCCGGCCCGTTCCCATTCGTCGACGTAGGGATTGATGTCGTGGTCGACAAACTGGCGGACGGTGCGCCGCAGTGCTTCGTGTTCCTGGGTGAAGATCATTTTTATTGTTCTCCTGGAGGTTGCGCTCAGAAGCGGGCCACGCCGAAGCTGTTGGCTTGCAAGGGGCGCTGCTCGGCCTCATGACAGATGTCCAGCAGCACGCCCAGCAAAGTGCGAGTGTCGCGCGGGTCGATGAGCCCGTCGTCCCACAGGCTGGCGCTGCCGTAGAGGGCGGTGGATTGGCTGTCGAGTTGCTGCGCGGTGGTTTGCTCGAGCAGGTCCAGCATCTTCGGGTCGGGGCTCAGGCCGTTCTTGAGTTGCGTGGCCTCGGTGACCATCCGCAGGACCTTGCCGGCCTGGGCGCCGCCCATCACGGCGGTGTGGCTGTTGGGCCAGGCGAAGATGAAGCGCGGGTCAAGCCCGCGGCCGCACATGGCGTAGTTGCCGGCACCATAGGAGCCGCCCACCACGACGGTCAGCTTGGGCACCCGGGCATTGGCCACGGCCTGGATCATCTTGGCGCCATGCTTGATCACCCCTTGTCGCTCCGACTCGGTGCCGACCATGAACCCGGTGGTGTTGTGCAAGAACAGCAGCGGCGTGCGGCTCTGATCACACAACTGGATGAATTGCGCGGCCTTGGCCGCGCCCTGTGGCGTGATGGGGCCGTTGTTGCCGATCAGGCCGCAGGCATGGCCGCGGATGTGCAGGTGGCCGCAAATCGTCTGGGTGTCGAATTCGCTTTTGAAGGCCAGGAAATACGAGCCGTCGGCGATGCGGGCGATGATTTCCACCACGTCATAGGGCTTCTTCGGGTCGTCGGGCACCAGTCCCAATAATTCCTCGGTGGGGTAGAGCGGCTCCGTCCAGGTCCGTTCGGGCTGTGGCGGCAATTGTGCATTCCAGGGCAGCAAATCGAGGATTTCCCGGGCCAGGCGTATGCCATCGGCGTCGTTCTCCGCCAGGTATTCGGCAGTGCCGGCCACCTGCACGTGCATCAGCGCACCACCCAGTTCCTCTTCGCTGGCCACTTCGCCGGTCGCGGCCTTGAGCAACGGCGGCCCGGCCAGGAACAGCCGCGCCTTGTCGCGCACCACCACCACGTAATCCGACAAACCCGGCTGATAGGCGCCACCGGCCGTGGCCGAGCCATGCACGACGGTGATCTGCGGCAGGCCCATGGCCGACATGCGTGCCTGATTGGCGAAGCAGCGCGCGCCTTCGACGAAAATCTGCGCCGCGTAATTGAGATTGGCGCCGCCACTTTCGGCGAGGGTGATGACCGGCAGTTTGTTTTCCATGGCGATCTGTTGCAGGCGCAGGGTCTTGTGCAAACCGCTGGGGGAAATGGTGCCGCCCTTGATCGCGCTGTTGTTGGCCACCACCAGTGCCCGCACCCCGGACACATAGCCGATCCCGGCGATCAGGCCGCCGCCGGCCTGGCTACCGTCCTTGTCGTCATGGAGTTTGTAGCCGGCCAGGCTCGCCAGCTCGAGGAACGGCGCGCCGGGGTCCAGCAGCAGGTTCAGGCGCTGGCGTGGCAACAGTTGGCCGCGCTGGTCGAACTTGTCCTGGGCCTGGGCGGCTTTCGCCAGCACGGCCCGTTCGAGTTGGCGCAGTTGTTCGACACCGGCCAGCATCGCCGCGTGGTTGCGTGCGAAGTCAGCGCTGTGGGGATCCAGGTGCGATTCGATGACCGGCATGCAGACTCCTCGTGTTGGAACGGATTGGCGTAGAACCCTGTGGCGAGGGGATTTATCCCCGTTGGGCTGCGAAGCGGCCCCAAAATACGTGCGACCTGGTGTGTCAGGCAAAAATGAGTTGACTGCTTTGGGGCTGCTGCGCAGCCCAGCGGGGATAAATCCCCTCGCCACAGGTTCAATTCAACAGGTTGGTCATTTGTTCGACTGACTAGCATGGCGACCGCCCTTAGTTGACCTCATCGGCAATGTGTTGCGGCACCGGTATCTGAATCTCCAGCAACTGCTGGGCGAACGCCTTGCCCTGGGGATCGATGCGCAGGCTGGCGACACCGCCGCCACCGAGGGCGTTTTCCAACAGGAAATTCAAACTGTGGGTGCCCGGCAGGTACCAGCGTTCGACCCGGCCCAGCAGCGGGTCGAACACGTGGCTCATCCAGTCGACCATCACCTCCGGGGTCAGCGCCTCGGCGATCCAGGGCAGGTATTCGGGTTCCCGGGCGATCACACCAATGTTGCTGTGGTTGCCCTTGTCGCCGGAGCGCGCCACCGCCAGTTTGATCAGCGGCACGCTGGCGTCGGCCCGGCCCTGGGGTTTGGGCGGGGCCGGGGCGACCGGCAGATCGGTGGTGTGCAGCGGTTCGAAAGCGGGCAGGGAGCAAGGGTGGTGCTGGCCGTCGAGTTCGATGGCGAGCCGGCAGGTGGTTTTGTCGATCAGGAACGAGAACAGGCGAATCAACGGCGACACCGTCGGCCGGCCACCGACCAGGCCGGTCAGCCCCGGCGCCATGCCAGTGGCGGCCTGGGCGATTTCCCTGGAAAACAGCACCAGCGGCTGTTTATCCGGGTGCCGTACCGCCAGCTTGATCACCACCTCACGGCTGTCCCGGCGTCGGCCGTGCTGGCCATAGGTGGCTTCGCTGCCCAGCAGTTCGACGTTCACTTCGCTGTAGGGCGCCCAGCCACGCTGTTGCAACAGCTGCGAGGTCTTGGCGACGATCGACTGGCTGACCCGTTCAGCCTTGGCCACCGCATCGATGCCGGCGATCAGGCAGGTGGCGGTGCAGCGCCAGCCGTCCAGCCAGGTGGCGCAGACCTTGTACCGGTCGCCGGGCGGCAGGCCCCTGGCCCCGTAGACGCGCACGGCGTGCTTGCCCTGCTGGATCAACCTGACCTGGCTGAAATCGCAGATCACGTCGGGCAGCAGGTAGCCTTGCGGGTCGCCGATTTCGTAGAGCAACTGCTCGCCGACGGTCAGCGGCGTAACCAGCCCGCCGCTGCCTTCGGTCTTGGTGACAATGAACTGGCCATCGGCGCTGACTTCGACGATGGGAAAGCCGATGTGCTCGTAATCCGGCACTGCCTGCCAGTCGGTAAAATTACCGCCCGTGCACTGGGCGCCACACTCGATGAGATGGCCCGCGAGCGCGGCCTGGGCCAACCTGTCGTAGTCGTCCCAGGCCCAGCCGAACTCATGCACCAGGGCGGCGCTGACCACGGCACTGTCCACCACGCGGCCGGTGATCACCACATCGGCGCCCAGGCGCAGCGCCTCGACGATGCCGGGCGCGCCGAGGTAGGCGTTGATGGACACACACGCGGGAGGCAGGGGCTCGCCGCTGAACATCTCGCCGATGCCCTGGGCGGCGAGCCGTTCGTGTTGCGGTTGCAGGTCATCCCCCAGCAGCACGGCAATCTTCAACGCTACGCCGGCCTGGTCGCAGGCTGCTTGCAAAGCCCTTGCACAGGCCTGGGGATTGACCCCGCCGGCGTTGCTGATGACGCGGATCCCATCATCGTGCAAACGCTGAAGCAGCGGGGTGAGGACCTCGATGAAGTCCGTGGCATAGCCGCTCGAAGCGTCTTTCAGGCGCGCCCCGGCCATGATCGACATCGTGACTTCGGCCAGATAGTCGAACACCAGGTAATCCAGCGCACCGCCCTCGACCAGTTGCGCCGCCGCAGTGCAGGTATCGCCCCAAAAGGCGCTGGCGCAACCGATTCGGATCGTTTTGGGCATGGCGTTCCCTCCGGCAAAGGTGGCTCGAGACTACCAAGCAAGCGCTTGGTTTGTAAACGGCTGCCGGTTCTTCTGGCCGAGCGCTTGCTTGGTTGCTTCGCTCGGCTTAAATTGCCCGCGCCACCGATGGTTTGCTGTGCTGTGGCGGCGCGTTGGTTGATCGACTGTAGGAGAAGAATGGGTGGACGAGCAAAAAGCCCTGGGCGTGATGCGTGAGCTGGTCGACAACGGGCAACTGACCGACCCGGACAGTGCGCGCGGCAAACTGCTCCAGACCGCCGCCCATCTGTTTCGCAACAAGGGCTTCGAGCGCACCACGGTGCGCGACCTGGCCAGTGCCGTGGGCATTCAGTCGGGCAGCATCTTTCACCATTTCAAGAGCAAGGACGACATCCTGCGGGCAGTGATGGAAGAAACCATCCGCTACAACACCGCCTTGATGCGTGCGGCCCTGGCCGAGGCCGACAGCGTGCGCGAGCAGGTGCTGGCGCTGATTCGCTGCGAATTGCAGTCGATCATGGGCGGCACTGGCGAGGCCATGGCGGTGCTGGTCTATGAATGGCGTTCGCTCTCGCCGGACGGACAGCGGCATGTGCTGGCCCTGCGTGATACTTATGAAGACTTGTGGCTCAAGGTCCTGGGCCGGGCCAAGGAGGCCGGGTATATTCGCGGGGACGTGTCCATTACCCGGCGGTTCCTCACAGGGGCGTTATCCTGGACCACCACCTGGTTTCGCGCCGAAGGCAGCCTGAGCCTTGATGAGCTGGCCGAGCAGGCCCTGGTCCTGGTGCTTGAAGAAAAACAATAATCGAGCGGCGCTTTAAATGGCCGCATGGCTGGCTAAGCGGCTGAAACCGCCTAGCTTGATTGTAGTGATGGGGACTTTTGGGGAGTGGGTTATCTTGACGTTTTCGCCGATGGGGATGACCTCCCGTGTGCTGCTGGCCACTCTGGCCGTTTTCCTGGCGTTACCGATCGAGGCAGCGCAACTGGTGCGAATTGGTGCGGCACATTTTCCACCCTATACCGTTCGTCCCGAGAACGGTGCCGACACCGGCCTGTTGCCGCAGATGGTGGAGGCCTTGAACCAGTCGCAAAGCGACTATCAGTTCGTCCTGGTGCCCACGTCGATCCCGCGCCGGTTCAATGATTTCAAGCAGGGCCGGGTCGACATGGCGATTTTCGAGAACCCCGAATGGGGTTGGCAGGATGTGCCGCACACGTCCGTGGACATGGGCCTGGAAGATGCGGAAGTCTTCGTCGCCCAGCGCCAGCCGGAGCGCCAGCAAGGTTATTTCGCCGACCTCAGGGGCAAACGCCTGGCGCTGTTCAGCGGTTATCACTACGCCTTTGCCGAATTCAACGCCGACCCCAAGTTTCTCGCCGGTCAATACAACGCCACGCTGACGTATTCCCACGACAGCAATCTGCTGATGGTGCTGCGCGGGCGGGCGGACATCGCTCTGGTGACCCGTTCGTACCTCAACGACTACGTGTTGCGCAATCCCGAAGTCGGCCCGCAACTGCTGGTGTCTGACCGCATCGATCAGCTTTACCACCATTACGCGCTGATCCGGCCACAGGCGCCCATTTCCAGTGAAGCGTTTGCACAGTTGCTGCAAACCCTGCGGGATAACGGTCAGATGCTGAAGATTTTCCAGCCCTACCAGATCCAACTGGTCTCCACGCATGCCCATTGAAGGCGACCCTAAATTTCCCGCCCCGGCTCACGTCACACGTTGACTACCGACGAATACGCGAGCCGCTCCCATGTCCAACCTCAACCACCCGACGACGCTGCCCTTGCCCGGTGGCCGTCGTCTCGGCGCCGATGAAACCGAACGCCACCTGAGCCTGATGCTCGAAGGCGCGCCGCTGATCCGGCTGCGCCTTGTGCGCGGTCCCGAGTTGCATGTGCATTTGCAGGAAATCAACGACCGCCCGGTGGGACCGGCGCTGTGGGCGGCCTGCTATTGGCTGTTTGCCCGCGATCCCGAGTGTCAGCACCTGACCTGGCACCTTGACGAGCGTCCCGGCGAAGCCTTGCTCAGCGGATTATTGACGGTCACGGAGCGTGCCGGTGAATACCGTTGCGAGCGCACGATGTTCTGGCAATTGCCGCAGCCCTGGCTGGGGGAGTCGTTCAGCGGCAGTTACCCGCAACAGATGGTCATCACCGATGGCCGCCGCCATCCACGCCGGCCCATGAAACCGCGTGGCGAAGTGTATCGGCGTTTCGATGCGCGACTGGGGGCCTGGGTGTCCTTGCGCACCCTGGAAATCGAGCAGGACCTGGAGCGTTTCAACCGCTGGCAGAACAGCCCGCGAGTGGCGAGCTTCTGGCAGGAGGAGGGCAGCCTGGAACAGCATCGCGAGTACCTGGGCAAGCTGCAGGCCGATCCCCGGGTCTTGACCCTGATCGGTTGCTTCGATGACCAGCCGTTCGCTTACTTCGAAGCCTATTGGGCCAAGGAGGATCGGATCGCGCCGTTCTATGAAGCCGACCACTATGATCGCGGTATCCACATGCTGGTGGGCGAAGAGCAGCACCGCGGGCCGCACAAGGTGGCGAGCTGGTTGTCGGCGCTGGTGCATTACCTGTTCCTGGACGATCCGCGCACCCAGCGCGTGGTCGCCGAACCCCGGGCCGACAATGCGCGGATGATCGGGCACTTGCACAACCAGTGCTTCCATTGTGAAAAGGAATTCGATTTCCCCCACAAGCGCGCGGCGCTGATGATCCTGGGGCGTGAGCGGTTTTTTGATCGGTGTGGGTTGATGTAAGGCCTTATGGCCTCATCGCGAGCAAGCTCGCTCCCACAGTTTTGGGATCACTGAAGATCCACTGTGGGAGCGAGCTTGCTCGCGATAAGGCCGGCAAAACCACCACAAGTCAGCGCCGGGCGAAAGTATCCCCCCGAACCCCCGACACCTTGCGGCAATGCACCAGTGCGTCGCGGATCATGAAGTTCACCAGGGTCGGCGAGACCCCCAGTTCCTTGGCGATGTCCTTTTGTGGCACGCCGTGCAGGCGGTACATTTCGAAGGCATAGCGGGTGCGGCTGGGCAGTTCGGTCAGTGCGTCGGCGATGTGCTCCAGCGTGGAGAAGTTGATATGGGAGGTTTCTGGCGAAGCACCCTGGATCACCACGTTCAACCCTTCCTCCTCCGGCCCCGAGTATTTCTGTTCCAGCGCCTGCTTGCGGTAGTGGTCGATCGCCAGGTTGCGCACGATCTGGA
Source organism: Pseudomonas sp. NFACC24-1 (assembly GCF_900115235.1). NCBI lineage: Bacteria > Pseudomonadati > Pseudomonadota > Gammaproteobacteria > Pseudomonadales > Pseudomonadaceae > Pseudomonas > Pseudomonas sp. NFACC24-1. The sequence goes on along the minus strand of NZ_FOVS01000001.1, from coordinate 402,438 downwards.
ACAGATAACTGAGCTGCGCCTTGAACGAGGAGGTGATCTGTGGTGCCGATTGCAGCCGGAAAAAGGCGTCCTGCACCACATCTTCCGCGCGGGACCGGCAACCGGTAATGCGCGCCGCGATCTTGACCAGGATCAGTCGGTTATCGACGAACGCCTGGAGTAACGGTGAGTCGCACCTGCTTGTGGATACTTGTTCCGTCATGGAATTCACCTTGCTGCAAAAAGTTAGCGGGACGTCCGGATGCCGGACCCGTCCTACACATCGAGCGCCAAATTAGGCTTAATGATAATGATTGTCAATTGAGAAGAAGAATTATTGATGTAATAAAGTCCAGCCTCGGCGCCGCGACCCATTGCCGCGGTGCCTGGCCGCCGGCTGCTTCGCTGCATGCCTCGGTGAGTCGGCTGCCCGACTAATTATTTGCCGCGGCTATCCGTTCCATGGGGGACAACTTGCAAGCCGAATTCAGGCAGGAAACCCCCATGACCGACGCGTTCGAACTCCCCAGCACCCTGGCTCATGCCCTCCAGCGCCGCGCCGCGTTGACGCCGGACCGGGTGGCCCTGCGCTTCCTTGCCGACACCCCTGGGCAGGGTGTGGTGTTGAGTTATCGCGACCTGGACCTGCGCGCCCGGACCATCGCCGGCGCCTTGCAGGCCGAAGCGGCGCTGGGTGATCGCGCCGTGCTGTTGTTCCCCAGTGGTCCGGATTACGTCGCGGCGTTTTTTGGCTGCCTCTACGCCGGGGTGATTGCGGTGCCGGCCTATCCGCCGGAGTCCGCCCGTCGCCACCATCAGGAGCGCCTGCTGTCGATCATCGCCGACGCCGAACCGCGCCTGCTGCTCACCAGCAGCGATCTGCGCGAACCGTTGCAAGCCATCGAGTCGGCGCCGCCGGTGTTGTGCGTCGATACCCTCGACCCGGCCCACGCCGGGCAATGGCGGATGCCGACGCTGCAGGACGATGACATTGCCTTCCTGCAATACACCTCCGGTTCCACCGCGCTGCCCAAGGGTGTGCAGGTCAGCCACGGCAACCTGGTGGCCAACGAACTGCTGATCCGCCATGGCTTCGGCATCGACCTGAACCCCGACGACGTCATCGTCAGCTGGCTGCCGCTGTACCACGACATGGGTCTGATCGGCGGTCTGTTGCAGCCGGTGTTCAGCGGCGTTCCCTGCGTATTGATGTCCCCGGCTTATTTCCTGGCCCGACCCCTGCGTTGGCTCGAAGCGATCAGCGAGTACGGCGGCACCATCAGCGGCGGTCCGGATTTCGCCTATCGGTTGTGCAGCGAACGGGTCAGTGATTCGGTCCTTGAACGTCTCGACCTGAGCGGCTGGCGCGTGGCCTATTCCGGCTCCGAGCCGATCCGCCTCGACACCCTGGAGCGTTTTGCCGAGAAGTTCGCCCCGTGCGGCTTCACGCCGGACAATTTCATGGCCTCCTATGGCCTGGCCGAAGCGACCTTGTTCGTCGCCGGCACGCCGCGCCGCCACGGCATTCCTTCGTTGCGAGTGGATGACGCGGCGTTGGCGCAAAACCGGGCCGAGCCGGGGCAGGGCAGCGCGGTGATGAGTTGCGGTGTCAGCCAGCCCGGGCACGCGGTGCTGATCGTCGAACCCACCACGTTGCAGCCGTTGGCCGACAATCAGGTCGGTGAAGTCTGGGCCGCCGGACCGAGCATCGCCCTGGGTTACTGGCGCAACCCTGAAGCCAGCGCCAAAACCTTTGTCCAGCACGACGGCCAGACCTGGCTGCGCACCGGCGACTTGGGTTTCCGGCGCGGCGGCGAACTGTTCATCACCGGTCGCCTCAAAGACCTGTTGATCGTGCGCGGGCACAATCTCTATCCCCAGGACATCGAGCAAACCATCGAGCGCGAAGTGGAGGTGGTGCGCAAGGGCCGGGTGGCGGCGTTCGCGGTCAACGACAACGGCGAGGAGGGCATCGGCATCGCCGCGGAAATCAGCCGCAGCGTGCAGAAAATCCTGCCACCGGAAGCCTTGATCAACGCCATTCGCCAGGCCGTGGCCGAGGCCTGCCAGCAAGCCCCGAGCGTGGTGGTGCTGCTCAATCCCGGCGCGCTGCCCAAGACCTCCAGCGGCAAATTGCAACGCTCGGCCTGCCGCATCCGGTTGGCCGACGGCAGTTTGGACAGTTACGCACAGTTCCCGTCAACGGCAGCAGACGTGGCTGATGAACCCGCCCCGTCCTCCGAGTTGCAAGCCCTCATCGGTCAGGTCTGGCGGGAGCAGTTGCAGGTCGAGCAAGTCCGGGCCGACGATCATTTCTTCCTGCTGGGCGGCAACTCCATCGCCGCCACTCAGGTGATCGCACGCCTGAGCGAAACCCTCGGGCTGGCGCTCAACCTGCGCCTGCTGTTCGAAGCGCCGACCCTGGCTGCGTTCGCGGCGGCGGTGGCGAACCAGCAGCAGGATGGCGGCCAGGCCCAGGGCGCGATCAGCCCATTGTCGCGCCATGCGCCACTGCCGCAATCCCTGGCGCAGAACCGTTTGTGGATCACCTGGCAGCTCGACCCGGCGAGCCGTGCCTACAACATTCCCGGCGCCTTGCACCTGCGCGGCGAGCTGGACGAAGACGCGCTGCGGGCCAGTTTCCAGCAACTGATCGAGCGTCACGAGTCCTTGCGCACGCGGTTCCTGGAGCGGAATGGGGTGGCCTTGCAACAGGTCGATCCGGCCGGTGAATTCAAGCTACAGGTGATCGATCTCAGTGACGAACCTGCCAACCGGCGCGAAGCCCGGGCGCGGCAGGTTCGAGAAGACGAAGCGGCCACGCTGTTCGATCTGGAGAAGGGGCCGCTGCTGCGGGTCACCCTGTTGCGCCTCGACGAGGACGACCATCAACTGCTGGTGACGCTGCACCACATCATCGCCGACGGCTGGTCGATGAATGTATTGATCGAAGAATTCTCCCGCATGTACGCCGCCGCGTCCCAAGGCCAGGTTGCTGAACTGGCGCCATTGCCTTTGCAATACGCCGACTACGGCAGTTGGCAACGCCAGTGGCTCGCCCAGGGCGAGGCCGAGCGCCAACTGAGCTACTGGAAGCAACAACTGGGCGCTGAACAATCGGCCCTGGTGCTGGGCACGGATCATCCACGCAGCGCTCAACGCCAGCGTAGCGCCGCGCGGCACAGCCTGCGTCTGGACAAGGACCTCGGCGAGGCCCTGCGCCACATGGCCCAGGCCCATGACGCGACGCCGTTCATGCTGTTGCTGGCAGCCTTCCAGGCGCTGTTGCAGCGTTACACCGGGCAATCCGACATCCGCGTCGGTGTGCCCAACGCCAATCGTCCGCGCCTGGACACCCAGGGGTTGATCGGCTTCTTCATCAACACCCAGGTGCTGCGCGGGCAGGTCGATTCCCGTCAACCGTTCGCCGCGTTGCTGGCCCAGGCCCGGGAAGCCACGCTCGGGGCCCAGGCCCACCAGGACCTGCCATTCGAGCAACTGCTCGAAGCGTTTCCCGAGGCGCGCGAGCAAGGTCTGTTCCAGGTGATGTTCAACCACCAGCAGCGTGACCTGAGTGCCTTGCGCCGTCTGCCGGGGCTGCTGGCCGAGGAGTTGCCGTGGCACAGCCGCGAAGCCAAGTTCGACCTGCAATTGCACAGCGAAGAAGATCGCAACGGTCGGTTGACCCTGTCGTTCGACTACGCCGACGAACTGTTCGAGGCGGCGACCATCGAGCGGTTGGCAGCGCATTACTGCAATCTGTTACGGGCGGTCTGTGCCGATCCGCAGCTAGCCATCGGCGATGTACCGTTATTGACCGCCGATGAACACAGCCAACAGCAGCAGTGGAGCGCGGCCCCGTGTGCGTCGGCCAGCCAATGGCTGCCGGAGCTGTTGAACGAGCAGGCCCGCCGCACGCCGCAACGGATCGCCCTGCGCTGGGACGGTGGTCAACTCGATTATGCCGAGCTGCACGCCCAGGCCAACCGCCTGGCCCATTACCTGCGGGACAAGGGCGTGGGCCCGGACGTGTGCGTGGCGATTGCCGCCGAGCGTTCGCCACAGTTGCTCATCGGTGTGCTGGCCATCATCAAGGCCGGCGGTGCCTATGTGCCGCTGGATGCGGACTACCCGGCCGAACGCCTGGCCTACATGCTCGACGACAGCGGCGTCGACCTGCTGCTGACCCAGACCGCGTTGCTGGAGCGTTTGCCAGCCTGCGACGGCGTCAGTGTCATCGCCATGGACGCCTTGCACCTGGAGCAATGGCCGAGCAACCCGCCGGGCCTGCACCTGCACGGCGATCACCTGGCCTACGTGATCTACACATCCGGCTCCACCGGCCAGCCCAAAGGCGTCGGCAACACCCACGCGGCCCTGGCCGAGCGCCTGCAATGGATGCAAGCGACCTATGGGCTGGATGCCACCGATGTGCTGATGCAAAAGGCCCCCATCAGTTTCGACGTGTCGGTCTGGGAGTGCTTCTGGCCGCTGATCACCGGCAGTCAACTGGTCCTGGCCGGGCCCGGCGAGCACCGTGACCCGCACCGCATCGCCCAGTTGGTGCAGCAGTTTGACGTCACCACGCTGCACTTTGTGCCGCCGTTGCTCAGCCTGTTTGTCGAAGAGCCGCTGAGCGCCCGCTGCACCAGCCTGCGCCGGCTGTTCTGCGGCGGCGAAGCCTTGCCGGCCGAGTTGCGCAACCGGGTGCTGGCGCAACTGCCGTCGGCGCAATTGCACAACCGCTACGGCCCGACCGAAACCGCGATCAACGTCACCCACTGGCATTGCACCGAAGCTGATGGCGAGCGCTCGCCCATCGGCCGTCCCCTGGGCAATGTGCTGTGCCGGGTGCTCGATAGCGACCTCAATCCCGTGCCGGTCGGTGTGCCGGGCGAGCTGTGCATTGGCGGTCTGGGCCTGGCCCGGGGTTACCTCGGGCGTCCCGGCCTGAGCGCTGAGCGTTTCGTCGCCGACCCGATGGGGCCGGCCGGTGCGCGGTTGTACCGCACCGGCGACCGGGCGCGTTGGGGCGCCGACGGCGTGATCGAATACCTCGGTCGCCTCGACCAGCAGGTCAAGCTGCGCGGCTTCCGGGTCGAACCGCAGGAAATCGAAGCGCGCCTGCTGGCCCAGGAGGGCGTCGCCCAAGTGGCGGTGCTGGTGCGCGACACCTCGGCCGGCCCGCAGTTGATCGGTTATTACACCGCGCCGGAGGTCGCCCACGGCCAGGACGAATTGAACACCCGGCTCAAGGCCGCCCTGGCCGCCGAACTGCCGGACTACATGGTGCCAGCCCAACTGCTGCGCCTGGACGCCATGCCCTTGAGCCCGAGCGGCAAGCTCGATCGCCGCGCCTTGCCTGAACCGCAATGGCAGGTGCGTGAGCATGTCGAGCCGGTCAGCGCCCTCCAACAGCAAATCGCCGGCATCTGGCGCGACGTGCTGGGACTGGCGCGCATCGGCCTGCGGGACGATTTTTTTGCCCTCGGCGGTCATTCGCTGCTGGCGACCCAGATCATTTCCCGCACTCGCCAGGCCTGTGACGTGGAACTGCCGTTACGGGCGCTGTTCGAGGCGAGCGAACTGGGGGCTTTCACCGAACAAGTGCGCTTGATCCAGGCCAGCGGCCAGACCAACCGCCAGCCGCCCATCGAGAAGGTCGACCGCAGCCAACCGGTGCCGCTGTCGTATTCCCAGCAGCGCATGTGGTTCCTCTGGCAGATGGAGCCGGACAGCCCGGCCTACAACGTCGGCGGCATGGCGCGGTTGCGCGGGGTGCTGGATGTCGGGCGCTTCGAGGCGGCCTTGCAGGCGTTGATCCTGCGCCACGAAACCCTGCGCACCACGTTCCCGAGCGTCGACGGCGTGGCCTGCCAACAGGTGCACAGCGAGACGGGCCTGCGCATGGATTGGAAGGACTTCTCGATGCTGGCCGCTGACATTCGTCAGCAGCGGGTGCAGCAACTGGCCGACAGCGAGGCCCACAAGCCCTTCGACCTGGAAACCGGGCCGTTGCTGCGGGCCTGCCTGGTCAAGACCGCCGAGCATGAGCATTACTTTGTGCTGACGCTGCACCACATCGTCACCGAAGGCTGGGCGATGGACATTTTCGCCCGTGAACTGAGCGCACTGTACGAAGCCTTTGTCGACGACCGTGAATCCCCGCTGGAGCCGTTGCCGGTGCAGTACCTGGACTACAGCGTCTGGCAGCGCCAGTGGCTGGAGTCCGGCGAACGCCAACGGCAGCTGGACTACTGGACCGCGCAACTGGGCCGCGAGCATCCGCTGCTGGAGCTGCCCGGCGACCGTCCGCGTCCGTCGGTGCAGAGCCATCGCGGTGAACTGTTCCGTTTCGATCTCAGTGATGAGCTGGCGGCGCGGGTCCGCGCCTTCAATGCGCAACAGGGCCTGACCTTGTTCATGACCATGACCGCCGCCCTGGCCGTGCTGCTCTACCGCTACAGCGGCCAGACCGACCTGCGCATCGGCGCGCCGGTGGCCAACCGCATCCGCCCGGAAAGCGAAGGGCTGATCGGGGCGTTCCTCAACACCCAAGTGCTGCGTTGCCAGCTCGACGGACAGATGTCGGTGGGCGAACTGTTCGAACAGGTGCGTCACACTGTGATCGAAGGGCAGTCCCATCAGGACTTGCCGTTCGATCATCTGGTGGAAGCTCTGCAACCGCCGCGCAGTGCGGCCTACAACCCGTTGTTCCAAGTGATGTGCAACGTGCAGCGCTGGGAGTTTCAGCAGAGCCGCACCCTGGCCGGCATGACCGTCGAATACCTGGTTAACGACGCCCGGGCCACCAAGTTCGACCTCAACCTGGAAGTCACCGACCTGGATCAGCGCCTGGGTTGCTGCCTGACCTACAGCACCGACCTGTTCGACGAACCGCGCATCGCGCGCATGGCCGGGCACTGGCGCAATCTGCTGCAAGCGCTGCTGGACGATCCGGCCCGACGTCTGAGCGAACTGCCGTTGCTGGACACCCGCGAGCAGCAACAACTGCTCGACAGCCTGGGCGTCGAGCCCGGTGAGCATCGCCTGGACCAATGCATTCACCCACTGTTCGCCGAACAGGCCCGGGCGCGTCCCGACGCGCCGGCCCTGACCTTCGCCGGGCAGACCCTGACGTATGCGCAACTGGACAGCCGAGCCAATCGCCTGGCCTGGCGCCTGCGCGAGGCAGGCGTCGGGCCGCAGGTGCGGGTGGGCCTGGCCCTGGAGCGCTCGCTGGAAATGGTCATTGGCCTGCTGGCGATTCTCAAGGCCGGCGGTGCCTACGTGCCGCTGGATCCGGAATACCCGCTGGATCGCCTGCACTACATGATCGAAGACAGTGGCATCAGCCTGCTGCTCAGCGACCGGGCGATGCTCCAGGCTCTCAGTGCATTGTCCGACGGCGTGGGCTGCTGGTGCCTGGAAGATGATTCGCCGGCCTTGGCGCAGTACCCGGATCACGCGCTGCCGCTGATCAACCTGCCGCAACACCAGGCCTACCTGATCTACACCTCCGGTTCCACCGGCAAGCCCAAGGGCGTGGTGGTGTCCCACGGTGAAATCGCCATGCATTGCCAAGCGGTGATCCAGCGCTTTGGCATGCGCCCGGACGACTGCGAGCTGCATTTCTATTCCATCAACTTCGACGCGGCCACCGAACGCCTGTTGGTGCCGTTGCTCAGTGGTGCCCACGTGGTGTTGCGGGCCCAGGGCCAGTGGGACGCCGAGGAAATCTGCGGGCTGATTCGCCAGCACCGCATCAACATCCTGGGGTTCACCCCCAGCTACGGCAGCCAGTTGGCGCAGTGGTTGGCCACCCAGGGCCAGACCTTGCCGGTGCGCATGTGCATCACCGGCGGCGAAGCCCTGACGGGCGAGCATTTGCAGCGCATTCGCGCGGCATTCAGCCCGAGCCTGTTTTTCAATGCCTATGGCCCGACTGAAACCGTGGTCATGCCCCTGGCGAGCCTGGCCCCCGAGCAATTGGAGGAGGGCGCGGCCAGTGTGCCGATTGGCAGCGTGATCGGTGCCCGGGTGGCCTACATCCTCGACGCCGACCTGGCGTTGGTGCCGCCGGGTGCCACGGGCGAGTTGTATGTGGGCGGCGCCGGTCTGGCCCAGGGGTATCACCAGCGTCCGGGGATGACCGCCGAGCGTTTTGTCGCCGACCCGTTCGCCACCGAGGGCGGACGCCTCTATCGCACCGGCGACCTGGTGCGCCAGCGCGCCGACGGGCTGGTGGAGTACCTGGGACGGATCGACCATCAGGTGAAGATCCGTGGTTTCCGCATCGAACTGGGGGAAATCGAAACCCGCCTGCTGGAACATGAGGCGGTGCGCGAGGCCGTGGTCCTGGCCCTCGACACGCCTGGCGGCAAGCAGCTGGCCGGCTACCTGGTGAGCGACATCGCCAGCCAGGACGACGAGCGACAAGCGGCCCTGCGCGACGCCTTGAAAAACCACCTCAAGGCCCAGTTGCCGGACTACATGGTGCCCACGCACCTGATCCTGCTGGCGAGCATGCCGCTGACCGCCAACGGCAAGCTCGACCGCCGCGCCTTGCCGCTGCCCGATCCTGAACTCAATCGCCAACATTACGTGGCGCCGAGCAATGCCCTGGAACAGACCTTGGCGGCGATCTGGTGCGACGTGCTGAACGTGGCGCAGGTGGGCCTCAACGATAATTTCTTCGAGCTGGGCGGTGATTCGATCCTGTCCATCCAGGTGGTCAGCCGTGCCCGGCAACAGGGCATTCATTTCACGCCCCGGGACTTGTTCCAGCACCAGACCGTACAGACCCTGGCCGCCGTTGCCACGCGCAGCCAGCAAGTGCATGCCGAGCAGGGCCTGTTGCAGGGCGAGTCCGAGTTGACGCCGATCCAGCACTGGTTTTTCGATCGCCCGATCCCCAACCGCCATCACTGGAACCAGGCGTTGCTGCTGGAGCCGACCACGACCCTGGACCCGCAACGGCTGGAGCTGGCGCTGCGTAGCGTCTTCCAGCACCACGATGCCTTGCGCCTGGGCTTCGACGAAAGCGCCGGACATTGGCGCGCCGAGCACCAGTCGCCGGCTGACGCTGTGCTGCTGCAGCAGGTCTGCGTGGACACTGCCCAGGCGTGCGAAGCGTTGTTTGCCGAGGCGCAGAGCCGTTTCAATCTAGCCACCGGGCCGTTGCTGCGTGCCGTACTGGCGCAGTTGCCGGATGGCCGGCAACGGTTGTTGATCGTCATTCATCACCTGGTGGTGGACGGTGTGTCGTGGCGGGTGCTGATGGACGATTTGCAAACCGTCTACCGCCAGCTCGTCGCCGGGCAGGCGGCGCAACTGCCGGCCAAGACCAGCCCGTTGCGCGACTGGGCCGCGCGTTTGCAGGCCTACGCCGGCAGCGAGTCCCTGCGCGAGGAACTGGGTTGGTGGCAAGCGCAACTGAGCGGTGCGCCAGTGCAACTGCCGTGCGCGAATCCTGACGGCGGGCTGCAGGAGCGTCACGGGCAAACCGTCAGCGTGCGCCTGGACGCCGAGCGTACCCGGCAACTGCTGCAACAGGCGCCAAGCGCCTACCGCACCCAGGTCAATGACCTGCTGCTCACGGCGTTGGCCCGGGTGCTGTGCCGTTGGAGCGGCCATGATTCGGCCTTGGTCCAGCTCGAAGGCCACGGCCGCGAAGCGCTGTTCGACGACCTCGACCTGACCCGCACCGTCGGCTGGTTCACCAGCGTCTATCCCGTGCGCCTGAGTCCAGCGCTTGAAGATTTCAGCGTATCGATCAAGGCCATCAAGGAGCAACTGCGCGCGGTGCCCCACAAGGGCCTCGGTTATGGCGTGCTGCGCTACCTGGCGGACGCGACGACTCGCGAGGCGATGGCCGGCCTGCCGCACGCGGCGATCACCTTCAACTACCTGGGTCAGCTCGACCAGACCCTGGGTCAGGAGGCGCTGTTCCAGCCGCTGGATGCGCCCCTGGGGGCCATCCACGATCCCGATGCGCCGCTACCCAATGCACTGAGCGTCGACAGCCAGGTCAGCGGTGGTGAGCTGGTGCTGCGCTGGACCTTCAGTGCCCAGCGCCATGAGCGCGAGGCCATCGCCGCCCTGGCCGAGGCTTACCTCGATGAGTTGCAACGCCTCATCGAACACTGCCTGACGGACGAGGCGGGCGGGCTGACGCCATCGGACTTCCCCCTGGCGAAGCTGACCCAGGGCCAGCTCGACAGCCTGCCCGTGCCGGCCACACAGATCGACGACGTCTACCCGTTGACGCCCATGCAGGAAGGCATGCTGTTACATACCCTGCTGGAGCCGGGCACCGGCCTGTACTACATGCAGGATCGCTACCGCATCAACAGCGAACTGGACCCGCAGCGTTTTGCCCAGGCCTGGCAGGCGGTCATCGCCCGTCACGAAGCCTTGCGCGCGTCGTTCTGCTGGAACGTCGGCGAAGACATGCTGCAAATCATCCACAAGCCCGGCCGCACGCCGGTGGATTACCTCGACTGGTCCGAGGTGCCTGAAGACGTCCAGGAAGCCCAGCTCCAGGCCCTGCTCAAGAATGAACGCGAGGCCGGTTTCGATCTATTGAACCAGGCGCCATTCCATCTGCGGCTGATTCGGGTCGGCGCGGCACGCTACTGGTTCATGATGAGCAACCACCACATCCTCATCGATGCCTGGTGCCGTTCGCTGCTGATGAACGACTTCTTCGAGATCTACACCGCCCTGGGCGAGCAGCGCGAGCCGCAGTTGGCTGTGCCGCCGCGCTATCGCGACTACATCGGTTGGCTGCAACACCAGAGCCTGGACGCAGCCCGGCAGTGGTGGAAGCACAACCTGCAAGGCTTCGAGCGGACCACGCCGATCCCTGGCGACCGGCCGTTCCTGCGCGAGCACGCCGGTGACAGCGGCGGCATGATCGTCGGCGACTGCTACACCCGTCTCGATGCCCGGGACGGCGCACGGCTGCGGGAACTGGCCCAGGCCCATCAACTGACGGTCAACACCTTCGCCCAGGCGGCGTGGGCCCTGGTCCTGCGCCGGGTCAGCGGCGACCGCGACGTGCTGTTCGGCGTCACCGTGGCCGGGCGCCCGGTGGAACTGCCGCAGATGCAACGCACCGTCGGGCTGTTCATCAACAGTATCGCTTTGCGCGTGCAGATGCCCGAGGACCATCAGCGCTGTAGCGTACGGCAATGGCTCAGCGATTTGCTGGACAGCAACATGCAACTGCGCGAGTACGAATACCTGCCGCTGGTGAGCATCCAGGAGGTCAGCGAACTGCCCAAGGGCCAACCGCTGTTCGACAGCCTGTTCGTGTTCGAGAACGCGCCGGTGGAAGTCTCGGTGCTGGACCGTGCCCAAAGCCTCAATGCCACCTCCGACTCGGGCCGCACCCACACCAACTTCCCGCTGACGGCGGTCTGCTACCCGGGGGATGACCTGGGGCTGCACCTTTCCTACGACCAGCGTTACTTCGATGAAGCCACCGTCCAGGGTTTGCTGAGTGAGTTCAAGCGGCTGCTGCTGGCGCTGATGGAAGGCTTGCACGGTGACATGAGCGAGTTGCCGCTGATCGGTGCCCAAGAGCAGGACTTCCTGATCGAAGGCTGCAACCAGAGCGAGCATGGCTATCCGCTGGAGCAGAGCTACGTCGAGCTGTTCGAGGCGCGGGTCGCGGTTCATCCGCAACGTCTTGCGGTCAGTTGCCTGGACACGGCCTACAGCTACGCCGAGTTGAATGCGCGCAGCAACCGCCTCGGCCACGCGCTGATCGCGGCCGGGGTCGGTCTGGATCAGCCGGTGGCGTTGCTGGCTGAACGGGATGCGCAACTGCTGGGCATGATCATCGGCAGCTTCAAGGCTGGTGCCGGCTACTTGCCGCTGGATCCCGGCCTTCCGAGCCAGCGCCTGAGCCGCATCATCGAATTGAGCCGCACGCCTTTGCTGGTCTGTACCCAGGCCTGCCAGGCCCAGGCCCAGGCGTTGCTGGACGAGTTCGCCTGTTCTGGACGGCCGAAGCTGCTGGTGTGGGAAACCGTCCAGGCCGGCGACTTTGCGCCGCAAAACCCTGGCGTCTACAGCGGGCCGGACAACCTCGCCTACGTGATCTACACCTCCGGCTCCACCGGCCTGCCCAAAGGCGTGATGGTGGAACAGCGGGGCATGCTCAACAACCAGCTGAGCAAAGTGCCGTACCTGACGCTGAGCGAGGCGGATGTCATCGCCCAGACGGCGTCCCAAAGCTTCGATATTTCGGTCTGGCAATTCCTGGCCGCGCCGTTGTTCGGCGCCCGGGTCGACATCGTGCCCAACGCCATCGCCCACGACCCTCAAGGGCTGCTGGAGCATGTGCAGCAGCAGGGCATCACCGTGCTGGAAAGTGTGCCGTCGCTGATCCAGGGCATGCTCGCCCAGGAGCGTATCGGTCTGGACGGCCTGCGCTGGATGCTGCCCACTGGCGAGGCGATGCCGCCGGAGCTGGCCCATCAATGGTTGCTGCGCTATCCGGACATTGGCCTGGTGAATGCCTACGGGCCGGCGGAATGCTCCGATGACGTGGCGTTCTTCCGGGTCGACCAGGCGTCGACCCGTGGCACTTACCTGCCGATTGGTACGCCCACCGACAACAACCGTTTGTACCTGCTCGACGGCGCGCTGGACCTGGTGCCGCTGGGGGCGGTGGGTGAGTTGTGCGTGGCGGGCACCGGGGTCGGACGCGGGTATGTCAGCGATCCGTTGCGCACCGCCCCGGTTTTTGTGCCGAACCCGTTCGGGGCACCGGGAGAGCGGCTGTACCGCACCGGCGACCTGGCGCGGCGGCGCAGCGACGGGGTGTTGGAATACGTCGGACGCATCGACCATCAGGTGAAGATTCGTGGCTACCGCATCGAACTGGGGGAAATCGAAGCGCGCTTGCATGAACAGCCGGAAGTGCGCGATGGGGCGGTGGGCGTGCAGGAGGGCGCCAATGGCAAGCATCTGGTGGGCTACCTCGTGGCCACCGACTCGGCACTCAAACCCGCCGAACGCCTGGAGCGCATCAAGCAGCGCCTGCGGGCCGAACTGCCGGAATACATGGTGCCGCTGCACTGGCTGTGGCTCGATCGCCTGCCCCTCAACGCCAATGGCAAGCTCGACCGCAAGGCCTTGCCGGCCTTGGAGATTGGCCAGCTGCAAAGGCAGGACTATCAGGCGCCCGGTAATGAACTGGAGCAGACCCTGGCAGACATCTGGGCCCAGGTGCTGAAAGTCGAGCGGGTGGGGGTACGGGACAACTTCTTCGAACTGGGCGGTCATTCCTTGCTGGCGACGCAAATCGCCTCGCGGGTGCAAAAGGCCCTGCAACGCAACGTGCCGCTGCGGGCGATGTTCGAGTGCAGCACGGTGCTGGAACTGGCCGACTACATCGAGGGGCTGGCGGCCAGTGAAATCACCGAGGAGAAGGTGGATCGGTTGAATGATTTGATGGCGGAATTGGAAGGGCTGTAGTTTTGCGGCGTCTATGAAGACCTCTTCGCGAGCAAGCTCGCTCCCACAGGGTTTTGTGAACGACGCAAATCCCATGTGGGAGCGAGCTTGCTCGCGATGGCGGCTGCACAAACAGCGCAAAACCCAAGGTTGACGCCTCGCGCTTCGCGGCTCAGTCTTCCCAAGTTTTTTTCCAGACTCAAACAAGGAGGTCACCCATGCCCTTTGCAACGATCGACGGACAACCGCTTCACTACCTGGACCAAGGCCAGGGCCCGGTAGTACTGCTGGGCGGCAGCTACCTGTGGGACCACAGCATGTGGGCGCCGCAGATCGAGGTGTTGTCCAGGCATTACCGGGTGATCGCTCCGGACCTTTGGGGCCATGGCCAGTCGGGGCAGATGCCGGAAGGTATGAGTTCGCTGAACGATCTGGCCCGCCAGATGATGGAGCTGCTGGATTATTTGAGCATCGACTGCTTCCACCTGGTGGGGCTTTCGGTGGGCGGGATGTGGGGGACGCGGCTGGCGCTGGCGGCACCCACGCGGATCCAGTCGCTGGTGCTGATGGACACTTACGTGGGCGTCGAGCCGGAACAGACCCGTCAGTACTACTTCTCACTGTTCGACAAGATCGAAGCCAGCGGCAGCGTCCCCGAGCCGTTGCTGGACATCATCGTGCCGATCTTCTTCCGGCCGGGTATCGACCCGCAATCGGCGCTCTACCAGCAGTTTCGCGCCACATTGGCCGCGCTGCCAAGCGATCGCCTGCGCGCCAGCATCGTGCCGCTGGGGCGGATCATTTTCGGTCGGGACGACATCCTGCCGCGCCTGCATGCGCTGGATGCCAAGGGCACAGTGGTGATGTGCGGCGACCAGGACAAACCGCGTCCGCCGTCCGAGTCGCTGGAAATGGCCGAACTGATCGGTTGCCCCCATGTGTCGATTCCGGAGGCGGGGCATATTTCCAATCTGGAGAATCCGGAATTCGTGACCGGGGCGTTGCTGGAGTTCCTGACGCGCAAGCACTGAAATTGTGGCGAGGGGATTTATCCCCGTTGGGCTGCGAAGCAGCCCTGAAACCTGACACCTCGGTGAGCCTGACAAACCAAGTCGACAGCATTGGGGCCGCTTCGCGCCCCAGCGGGGATAAATCCCCTCGCCACAGGTGTTTGTCCAGGGCTTTACTTCGGCCCGAGAATTTTCACCAGCTTGTCCGGCGACGGCGCGCCTTGCTGCTGTTGCAGGTCGCCTTTGTCATCCAGATAGAAAATCGCCGGGGTGGCGGACAATTCCAGTTCGTCCATCAACTGCTGGTTGGCGTCCAGTTTGGCCTGGATGGCGGGCGGTATGTCCTTGAGCGGTTTGAGCGGGCTGCCCTTGCCGGCCTTTTCATGCTCGGCCAGGGCTTTTTCCGGGTCCTTGGCGGCCAGCAAGGCGGCGGATTTACCTGGGCTGTCCTCGCGGATGATGCCCACCATGATGTGGCGCAACTGCACCTTGCCGGCCTTGACCCAAGGTCGGGCCTGTTCCCAGAACATGTTGCAGTACGGGCAGTTCGGGTCGCTGAACAGGTACACCGTGCGCGGTGCGTCCTTGTTGCCGTCGGCGATCCAGTTGCTCGCTTCCATCTTCGCCCAGATGGCCTTGGCCATCGGTGCATAGACCAGTTTTTGCAGCGGCTCGGCGCTAAGGTCCTTGCCCTCGGCGTCGTACAGGTTGCCCAGCAGGACGTGCTGCCCATCCGGGGTCAGGTACAGCGCCATGCCGCGGTTCTGGTATTGCGCCGCGTAACCGCGCAGCCCGTCCGGGGCCTCGAAAGTGCCGATGATTTTCGCGCCCTTGGCTTCGATCTTCTTGATGGCCGCAGGCAATTCTTCGGCCTGCAGCAGCGGAGCCTGCGACAGTGCGGCGGCGACGGCCAGGGTCAGCAGGTGGCGGAGGCGGGGCATGGCGGTTTCCTTGTGGCGGAGTGGGGCGTCGTGGACGAATCCGGCGTTTCGAAGTTTTCCAGGGCGCGGGCCAGGCTCGCCTCTGACAATTCACCCAGGTGGCTGCCCAGCAGGCGACCGTCAGCACTGTAGAACAGGGTGGTCGGCAGGGCCATGGAGCCCACGGCCTGGCCGAGGCGGCCGCTGCCATCGAACAAAACGTTGGTCAGGCTCAGGCCCTGGGTGGCCAGGTAGGTGCTGACGCTTTGCATGCTTTC
This sequence comes from Pseudomonas sp. NFACC24-1, assembly GCF_900115235.1. Classification (NCBI taxonomy): domain Bacteria; kingdom Pseudomonadati; phylum Pseudomonadota; class Gammaproteobacteria; order Pseudomonadales; family Pseudomonadaceae; genus Pseudomonas; species Pseudomonas sp. NFACC24-1. Next base: position 386,781 of record NZ_FOVS01000001.1, on the reverse strand, counting down.
GGCCTGGTTGACGAACAGGAAGGTCAGGTCCGGACGCTGTTGCTGGGCTTCTTCGAGCACCGGCATTTCACGTCGGCAGGGCGGGCACCAGGTGGCCCAGAGGTTGATCACCAAGGGCCCGCCCTGGTAGTCGGTGAGTTTCACGGTCTGACCGTCGGCGGTGCGCAGGCTGATGTCCGGCAGCCGGGTGCCCTGTTCATAAATCGTCAGCGACAGGCTCGCCACCAGCCAGAACAGCAAGCCGCTGCCGACGCCGAAGCCCAACGGACGGCGCAGGGCGGGGCGGCGCCGGGCCCACAACAAGGCGCCCATCAGCAGCGCCAGGATCCCCGGCCAGGCGAGGAAACCGCCGTCCCGCAGGTCGACGATCTGCCACGGGTCGTCCCGGTAATGTTGCCAGTAGGCGACGACGAAGCCGATCCGTGCGGCCAAAAGCCCCAGTAGAAACAGCACGAACAGCACCGACTCAGGGTTCTCGCCACCGCGCCTGGTCACCCGCCAGCCGACGAAGGTCGCCAGGGCCAGGGCGCTGATCAGCAACAGATGGTTAAGGGCGATGGCGAAGGTGCCCAGGGTGAACGTCAGCATCAGCGCGCGTCCCGGGTGAGGTTCCAGCGCTCCAGGAACGCCTTGGCGTCGACTTCCCCGGTGATCCGCTGGCCGCGGCGCTCTTCACCGTCGGTGCCGATCCACAGCAGGCTCGGCGGCCCCGGTACCTGGTAACGGCTCAGCAACGCGCGGCTGGCGGGGCTGTCGGCGGTGACGTCGAGGCGCAGCAGGCGCACGCCTTGCAGGGCGTCCAGCACCTCGGCGCGGCCGAATACCTGTTTTTCCATGATCTTGCAGGAGACGCACCAGTCGGCGTAATAGTCCAGCAGCACCCACTGGCCCTGGGCCTTGGCGGCGTCCAGTTCCCGTTGCAGGGCGGCGGGCTCGCTGACGGTGACGAATGTGTCGTGGGCTTTGACGGTCACGCTGCCCTCGCTGCCGGCGTAGACCTTCAGGGGTTGGAAGAGATCATCGCCACCGCCCGCTGCGCCAATCACCAGCAGGCTGCCCCACAGGCCGAACAGCACCGAAGCGCTGCCGCAGAGGTAGGCCATGCGGCCGAAGCCTTCGGTCTGGCGCCAGGCGCTGTAGGCGGCGATCAACAGCAGCACGCCCCACAGTCCGATCCACAGCGAGCTGTCGATGATCGGGCGAATCATCAGCAGCGCGGTGCCCAGGAACAGGAAGCCGAACACGCCCTTGAGCAGGTTCATCCAGGCCCCGGGCTTGGGCAGGAAGCGGTTGCCCACGGTCACCAGGAGCAGCAGTGGCAGGCCCATGCCGATGCCCATGGTGAACAGGATCAACCCGCCGTGCAGCGCATTGCCGCTCTGGGCGATATACAGCAGGGCGCCGGCCAGCGGGGCGGTCATGCACGGGCCTACCAACAGGCCGGACAGGGCGCCGAGCACGCCGGCGCCCACCAGGCTGCCACCGCGTCGCTGGCGTCCGGCGTTTTCCAGGCGGTCACGCAGCGCCGCCGGCAATTGCAATTCGAAGAAGCCGAACATCGGCAGCGCCAGCAACACGAATACGGCCGCGAAGCTGCCCAGCAGCCACGGTTGCTGCAGCAGCGCCTGGAGGTTGGCCCCCAGCAGCGCGGCGAGCACGCCCATGGCCGCATACACCAGGGCCATACTGATCACGTAGCTGCCGGCCAAGGCCAGGCCGCGTCTCGGCCCGGCGCCGCTGCCCACCACCAGCCCGGCCAGGATCGGCAGCATCGGCAGCGAACAAGGGGTGAACGCCAGCAGCAGGCCCAGGCCGAAGAACACCAACAGGCTCCAGCCCAAGGCTCGTTGCTGCAGGCCGCTGGCCAGGGTCTGGTCCGGCGCCTCGCCGGTAACCGCTGCCGGTGCGCTGCCGCCCAGGTCAATCACCTGGGTCTGGGGTGGATAGCACAGGCCGGCGTCGGCACAGCCCTGGAAACCCACCTTGATCTTGCCCGTGGCACCGGCGGGGATCTTCAGTTCCAACGCCTGGCGATAGACTTGCTGGTCGCCGAAAAACTCGTCGCTGTGGGCCTCGCCCTCCGGCAACTTGGGTTTCTGCGCCTCGGCCAGGCCATCGAACTTGAGCCGCTGCTTATACAGGTAGTACCCATCGGCGATCTGCCAGAACAGCTGCGTTTCACCGGAGTCCAGGCGTTCGGAGGTCAACACGAACGCCTTTTCCACCGGCAGGAAATCGGGTTTGGTTTCGAAGGGATTGGCGGCCTGGGCCAGGCCCGAGATCAGAAACAGCCACAGCAAAAACAATCGACGCATGGATAAAGCCTTAGAACGAAGCGAGTGGAAAACACAATGGCGACTGGCGATTAACCGTCGATTAACCCGGCGGCGACCGGCAGGCCGTAATGATCGCCCATGTTTGCCGTACTCGTCGCATAATGTCGGCTTAATCGGCCGGCGGCCTAATGTACCTTTTTCCACGGGGCTTACCATGCGCGTACTGGTCTGCGAAGACGATGAGTTGATTGCCAGCGGGATCGTTGCCGGCCTCACGGCGCAGGGCCTGACGGTCGAGCACGTGGCCACCGCATCGGCAGCGCGGGCGATGGTCGGCGTGGCGGAGTTCGATGTCATGGTGCTGGACCTGGGATTGCCCGATGAGGACGGTCTCAAGCTGCTGCGGCAACTGCGCCAGCAGGGGCTGGAGACGCCGGTTTTGATCCTCACCGCCCGTGACTCGGTGACCGACCGGGTCGATGGCTTGCAGGCCGGGGCTGACGACTATCTGCTCAAACCCTTCGATCTGCGCGAGCTTGCGGCGCGCCTGCACACGTTGCTGCGGCGCGTGGCGGGGCGCAGCGTCAACCTGATCGAGCACGGTCGCCTGACCTACGACCCCAGCAGCCGGGAAACCACCCTGGACGGCCAGCCGGTGGATCTGTCCCGGCGCGAACAATCGCTGTTGCAGGCGCTCTTGCACAGTCGCGGCCGGGTGCTGTCCACCGAGCAACTCAAGGACAGCGTCTACGGGTTCAACGACGAGCTGGAAAGCAATGCCCTCAACGTCCATATCCACCACCTGCGGCGCAAGCTGGGCAATGGCATTGTCGAGACCGTGCGCGGCCTGGGCTATCGCCTGGGGCCGGCCGACGGCGGGGAATCTTCCAAGTGATGAGCCTGCGACTGCGCCTGAGCCTGACTCTTGGCGCGGCCTTCGCCCTGATCTGGGCCCTGGCCGCGGCGTGGATGCTCAGCGACCTGCGCAACCAGATGATGTTCTCCCTCGACCAGCGTCTGGTGGCCTCGGCGCGCATGGTCGCCGGGCTGCTGGAACAGTTGCCAGCACTGCCCAGCAAGGGCGAGGGCACGCATTTCAGCGCTGAGCAATTGAGTATTCCCGGCGGCATGGCCTGTCAGGTCAGCTCCTTGCGCGGCGAGATTCTGGCCCGCAGCCACGGCACCCCGGAACAGGCCCTGGAAGCCGAGAAAATGGGCTTCCATGACCAGATGATCGACGGTGCGCCCTGGCGCAGCTTCACCCTGGCCCGGGGGGATCTGCGCATCACCACCGCCGACCGCCAGATTGAACGCGAAGCCTTGAACATGTCGATCCTGCTGGCGGCCTCGGTGCCGGTGGGCGTGGCGTTGCTCGGCTGCCTGTGCTTGCTTTGGCTGGGCATCGGCCAGGGCCTGGCGCCGCTCAATCGCATGCGTGATGCGCTGATGCGGCGCAATGCCGATTCCCTGGAGCCCTTGCAGATCCATCCGCTGCCCAGCGAGTTGCGACCGTTGCTGGAGACCCAGAACCAGCTGTTCCAGCGTATCGGCAAGACCATCGAGCGTGAGCGACGGTTGACCGGCGACGCTGCCCACGAGCTGCGCAGCCCGCTGACCGCCATCAAGACGCACCTGCAAGTGGCGCGCATGACCGAGGGCGCCGCCCGCGACCAATCCCTGGCCCGGGCCGAGGAGGGCGCCGACCGCATGCATCGCACACTCGAACAGTTGCTGCTGCTGGCTCGGGTCGAAGGCAGCCTGTCGTTCGACGATGGCGTTCACTGCAACGCCGAGCAGGTTGCGCGACTGGCGATCCAGGACGCGGCCAGCAGTGAGTCACGGCGAATCAAATTGCACTTGGCCCCAGGGCTGTCCGACGCGCCGGTGCAAATGCCGGCGGTGCTCTCCATCGCCGCCTTGCGCAACTTGCTGGACAACGCCCTGCGCCATACCCCGGACGACACCGACGTGGAATTGAGCCTGGAAATGATCGGCCAGCGCGTGCGTTTCCAGGTCCGCGACCATGGCCCCGGCATCGCCGCCGACGACATCCAGCACTTGACCCAACGCTTCTGGCGCAACGGCCAGAGCACCGGCTGCGGGCTGGGGCTGGCGATCGTCCAGGCCATCGTCCAGCGTTGCGGTTGCGGCCTGCATTTCGACAGCCGCCCGGATGGATTGCGGGTCGAATTGACCATGCCGGTGCAGGTAGTGGTCGGCTAAGTGGATGAACCTGTGGCGAGGGGATTTATCCCCGCTGGACTGCGCAGCAGTCCCAAAAGCTGCGAACCCGTTGTGTCAGGTTGATTGAGTTGTCTTATCGAGGGGGCTGCTGCGCAGCCCAGCGGGGATAAATCCCCTCGCCACACAGGTTCAGGCAAGTTCTAAGGACAGCGTTGTGCTCCCATACCAGGGATCTGTGTACATCTGCTGTAACGACCTGCCATTGGCGCCCCGGCCTTATCCGGGTCTATGTTTTTTTCAGCTCGACTCAAGGACTGAGGAAAACCGCGCCATGGACACCTTCATCGAAATTTGCACGGCCACGCCCAGCGATGCCGGCATCATCAGCCGGATCGCCGAACGCTCCATCCGGGTCGGGTGTGCCGCCGAACACCGCAACGACCCCACTGTCGTCGACGCCTGGGTACGCAACAACACCCTCGCGCATATCCGCCCCTGGCTGGTCGACCCTCGCTTGCGCCTGACCCTGGCTCGTTTGCAGGGGCGGCCGGCGGGTGTCGCCATGGCCTCGGCCAGTGGCCGGATCGCCTTCTGCTACGTACAGCCGGAGTCCTTCCGCCGCGGTGTCGGCCAGGCGCTGGTGCGGGACATCGAGGCCTGGCTGCGCGGGCGCGGGGTGGCCCGGGTGCGCCTCAACAGTACCCGTAGCAGCCAGGCGTTCTATCGACACCTGGGGTTCGAGCAAAGTGCTGACGCCTTCGCCATCGGCGAGGTCAAGGCCATAGCGATGCACAAGCCACTGATCGCGCCACAGGAGAAAGTGTTGCCCGCGAGTAAATCCCTCCGTGGCTGATGCGTTTCCACAACAGGAAACCTGCATGTGCGCCCCGACCGGATGCGCACCTGCCCGGTGTGTCGTTTTGGGTCACTACGTACTGCGGGGTCGAGAGATGTCAGTCGCCAACAGCCTTATCGAAGCACAGCCGGCCCGGGTCAGCCCCGTGCCGGCCGAGACGCTCTACCAGTTCAATGAGTCGCCGCTGCTGGCTCGCCAGAGTCGGCAGGAGTCCAATGCCCGCAGCTATCCACGGCGCATCCCCCTGGCGCTCAAGCGCGCCAAGGGGTTGTATGTCGAGGACGTCGAGGGCCGCACCTTCATCGATTGCCTGGCCGGCGCCGGCACGCTGGCGCTGGGGCATAACCACCCGGTGGTGATCGACGCGATCCAGCAGGTGCTGGCCGACGAGCTGCCGTTGCACACCCTGGACCTGACCACGCCGGTCAAGGACCGCTTCGTCCAGGACCTGTTCGGCCTGTTGCCGGTGGAGCTGGCCGCCGAGGCGAAGATCCAGTTCTGCGGCCCCACCGGTACCGACGCGGTGGAAGCCGCCCTCAAGCTGGTGCGTACCGCGACCGGACGCAGCACCGTGCTGTCGTTCCAGGGCGGTTATCACGGCATGAGCCAGGGGGCATTGAGCCTGATGGGCAGCCTGGGGCCGAAGAAACCCTTGGGCGCCTTGCTCAGCAGCGGCGTGCAGTTCATGCCATACCCCTACGATTATCGCTGCCCGTTCGGGCTGGGCGGTGTCGAGGGCGTGAAGGCCAACCTGCATTACCTGGAAAACCTGCTGAACGACCCGGAGGCCGGCGTGCAATTGCCGGCGGCGGTCATCGTCGAAGTGGTGCAGGGCGAGGGCGGAGTCATTCCCGCCGACCTGGACTGGCTGCGCGGCTTGCGGCGGATCACCGAGCAGGCAGGGGTGGCGTTGATCGTCGACGAAATCCAGAGCGGCTTCGGCCGTACCGGCAAAATGTTTGCCTTCGAGCATGCCGGAATCATCCCGGACGTGGTGGTGTTGTCCAAGGCCATTGGCGGCAGCCTGCCGCTGGCGGTGGTGGTTTACCGAGACTGGCTCGACACCTGGTTGCCGGGCGCTCACGCCGGGACCTTCCGTGGCAATCAGATGGCCATGGCCGCCGGCTCCGCGGTCATGCGCTACCTGCGTGAACACGACCTGCCGGCCCACGCCGCCGCCATGGGCGAACGCCTGAGCGAGCACCTGCGCATCCTGCAGCGGGACTACCCGCAACTGGGCGATATCCGCGGTCGCGGGCTGATGCTCGGTGTCGAGTTGGTGGACCCGGCGGGCAAGCCGGACGCCCTGGGCCATCCGCCGGTGCATGCCCAGCTGGCGCCACGGCTGCAACGCGAATGCCTCAGGCGCGGGCTGATCCTGGAGTTGGGCGGTCGCCAGGGCGGCGTGGTGCGGTTCCTGCCACCGTTGATCATCACCCGGGCCGAAATCGACCGGGTCGCCGAGATTTTCGGGCGAGCCCTGCATGCGGCGGTCACCGAGAGCTAATTTTCAGCCGGCCCCGTACGTTCCTTTCATATCCTGGCTGCGCATATGACGCAGCGAACCTCGAGCAAAGATGGAGAGACACCCATGACTTCAGTATTCGACCGCGAGGACATCGTCTTTCAGGTCGTGGTCAACCACGAAGAACAGTATTCGATCTGGCCAGACTACAAGGCCGTCCCCGAGGGCTGGCGTACCGTCGGTAAAAGCGGCTTCAAGAAGGAGTGCCTGGCCTACATCGAAGAAGTCTGGACCGACATGCGCCCGCTGAGCCTGCGCAAGAAAATGGACGAGCAGGCGGCTGCGGCCCACTGAGTGTAGAGCCTGTGGCAGCAAGAAAGCTTTCCACAGGAAGGCTGCGGGAGAATGCAAATCCTGCAGTCACATCAGAACCCCTGTGGGAGCGAGCTTGCTCGCGATAGCGGTGGATCGGCAACATTAATGCCGGCTGACACTCCGCAATCGCGAGCAAGCTCGCTCCCACAGAGGCCGGCCGGCGTTACCAACTATTGCTCGATCAAAAAATCAATCAACGCCCGCGCCGCCGCCGGCAATTGCCGATGGGGCGGGTAGATGATTGAAAAGGGTCGGCTGCGCCCGTCAAAGTCCTCCAGCAAAGCCACCAGTTCCCCACGCTCGATTCGCTCCCGGACAATGAATTCATAGGTCTGGCAGATCCCCATCCCGGCCTGTGCCAGGGACACGATGCCCAATACATCATCGGACACTTGCACATTGCCCACCGGCAGCCATTCCCGGTCTTCATGATTGTCGCGAAACAGCCAGGGTGCGATGCGTCCGCTGCTGGGCATTACGAAGGGCAGGCAGGCGTGGGCAGCCAGTTCATCGACGTGCCGGGGCATCCCGGCGCGTTCCAGGTAATGCGGCGCGGCCACCAGGCACAGGCGGGCGTCTTCGAGCTTGCGTCCGACCAGGCCGCTGTCCGGCAGCGGCCCAAGGCGGATCGCCAGGTCATACCCCTCGGCCACCAGATCGACATTGCGGTTGGTGATACTCAGCTCGACCCGAACTTGCGGGTAAGCCTCGGCGAAACGCGACAGCAGCGATGGCAGACGGTAATGGCCGTAGGTGGTCGGCACGCTCAAGCGCACACGACCGGTCAAGACACCGTCCTGGCCCTGGATTCGCCGCTCGGCGTCGTCAATCAGGGCAAAGGCCGAGCGCGACTGCTCCAGGTACAAGGTGCCGGCGTCGGTCAGGTTCAGCCGCCGGGTCGTGCGTCGCAACAGTTGCACGCCGAGCCGGGCTTCGAGGCGGGAGATGGCGCGGCTCAGGACCGAAGGCGTAGTGCCCAGCGCCACGGCACCGGCGCTGAGCGTGCCTTTTTCCACGACCGTGACGAAGGCTTCCACGTCGGCCAGGTAATCGAATCGACGGGCCATTGTTGCCTCCAGGGGCCAAGTGATGTTCCGGTGCGCCAGTTTATCGCCGGTGAACGCATCAATACAGTGAGCGCATCTTTTATCGAAACAGCCTGGAGTCATCATGAAAAAGCTCACGACCTTGGCAACGTCTGTTGTTCTGGCGGGTATTGGCGTCGCGGCCCATGCCGATAACGTGCTGGTGGTCCTGTCGGATTCCGATCATCTGGATCTGAACAACGGCAAGGTTTTCTCCACCGGGTTTTACTTCAACGAATTGCTGCAACCGGTGAAGCTGTTGCTGGATGCCGGTCACCACGTGACGTTCGCCACCCCGCAGGGCAAGGCGCCGACGCTGGACCGGTCCTCGGTGGACAAGATGTACTTCAATAATGATCCGGCGCAGCTGCAGCGCTACCAGACGTTGCTGGCGCAACTGAACATCACTTCGGCCACGGACTCACCGGTGATCAGCCTGGCCCGTGTCGAGCAGATCGGTCTGGAGAAGTACGATGCCCTGTACATTCCCGGCGGGCATGCGCCCATGCAGGATTTGCTCACGAGCGCACCGCTGGGGCGGGTGTTGACCCACTTTCATGACAAGGGCAAGACCACCGCGCTGGTTTGCCACGGGCCGATCGCGTTGCTGTCGACATTGCCTGATGCCCAAGGATTCGTTGGCCAGTTGGCTACCAAAGGCCAGGCCTCGGCGCCGTCGAATTGGATCTACGCCGGGTACAAAATGACAGTGATCAGCAATCAGGAAGAAGAACTGGCCAAGGGGCTGTTGGGTGATGGGAGCATGAAATTCTACCCACAGACCGCGTTGCAGCAGGCTGGTGGGCAGTACAGCAGCAACACCTCGCCGTGGACGTCCCATGTAGTGACGGATCGGGAGCTGATTACCGGCCAGAACCCGGCGTCGGCGCTGGCGGTGGGGCAGGCGTTGGTTGAGCGGTTGAAACCATAGGCCGGAAGACTTCCTATCCCTGTGGGAGCGAGCTTGCTCGCGATTGCGGCGGGTCAGCAAGATCAATGTTGGCTGACACTCCGTCATCGGAGCAAGCTCGCTCCCACAGGTTTTCCGGCACACCGTCTGGTTATTTGAACCGCCGCTCCACCCCTTTCTCCACCAGGATCTTCGCCGAAATCTCTTCCACGGAAAAATGCGTGGAGTTGATATGGGGAATGTTCTCCCGCCGGAACAGGTTTTCCACCTCGCGCACTTCGAACTCGCACTGGGCGTAGCTTGAGTAACGGCTGTTGGGCTTGCGCTCGTTGCGGATCGCCGTGAGGCGGTCCGGGTCGATGGTCAGGCCGAACAGCTTGTGCTGGTGGGCGCGCAGGGCGCTGGGCAGTTGCAGGCGCTCCATGTCGTCTTCGGTCAGCGGATAGTTGGCCGCGCGGATGCCGAATTGCATCGCCATGTACAGGCACGTCGGTGTCTTACCACAACGCGACACGCCCACTAGGATCAGGTCGGCCTTGTCGTAATAATGCGTGCGGGCGCCGTCATCGTTGTCCAGCGCGAAGTTCACCGCCTCGATCCGCTCCATGTAGTTGGAGTTGTGGCCAATGGAATGGGACTTGCCGACCGAGTAGGAGGAATGCTCGCTCAGTTCCTGTTCCAGGGGCGCCAGGAAGGTGGAAAAAATGTCGATCATGAAACCATTGGACGTTGCGAGAATCTCACGGATGTCCTGATTGACGATGGTATCGAAGATGATCGGGCGAAAACCGTCGGTTTCGGCGGCTTTATTGATTTGCTGTACCATGGCCCGCGCCTTGTCGACGCTGTCTATGTACGGACGTGTCATCTTGGCGAAGGTAATGTTTTCGAACTGTGCCAACAGGCTCTGGCCTAGCGTTTCGGCCGTGATGCCGGTGCCGTCGGAGATAAAGAAAGCAGATCGTTTCATTTGCGCCTTGGGCCTTAAGCTAGTGAGCTAGTGAGCTAGTGACGATTCTTGGATATGATAGGCGCGATTTGCCGGCCGCCAGTGGCCCGCATTCTCACTTATTTTCCAGGTCCAGGCCATATCGCTGGCAAGCGCTCCCCTGGAGCCGCCGGTGCCTTGAGCTTTTCCAACACAGTTAGTGGAGAGATCACCTTGGTAGAGTACGTAGTTTCCCTCGATAAGCTCGGCGTCCATGATGTGGAGCATGTGGGGGGCAAGAACGCATCCCTGGGCGAGATGATCAGCAACCTCGCCGGTGCCGGCGTATCGGTGCCAGGTGGCTTCGCCACGACCGCCCAGGCTTATCGTGATTTCCTGGAACTGAGCGGCCTGAACAAGCAGATCCACGATGCGCTCGATGCCCTGGACGTCGATGACGTCAACGCCTTGGCCAAGACCGGTGCCCAGATCCGTCAATGGATCATGGAAGCCGAGTTCCCCGAGAAACTGAACGCCGAGATCCGCACCGCTTTCGCCAAGCTGTCCGAAGGCAATCCCGATATCGCCGTCGCCGTGCGTTCCTCGGCCACCGCCGAAGACCTGCCGGATGCCTCCTTCGCGGGCCAGCAGGAAACCTTCCTGAACATCCGTGGTGTGGAAAACGTCATCCGTGCCGCCAAGGAAGTCTTCGCCTCCCTTTTCAACGACCGTGCCATTTCCTACCGCGTGCACCAGGGCTTCGACCACAAGCTGGTCGCCCTGTCCGCCGGTGTGCAGCGCATGGTCCGCTCCGAAACCGGCACCGCCGGCGTGATGTTTACCCTCGACACCGAGTCCGGCTTCCGTGACGTGGTGTTCATCACCGGCGCCTACGGCCTGGGTGAAACCGTCGTGCAGGGCGCGGTGAACCCGGATGAGTTCTACGTTCACAAGGGCACGCTGCAAGCCGGTCGTCCGGCCATCCTGCGCCGCAACCTGGGCAGCAAGGCCATCAAGATGATCTACGGCGACGAAGCCAAGGCCGGTCGCTCGGTGAAGACCGTCGATGTGGACAAGGCCGAGCGCGCGCGTTTCTGCCTGAGCGACGCCGAGGTCAGCGAGTTGGCCAAGCAGGCGATGATCATCGAGCAGCACTACAAGTGCCCGATGGACATCGAGTGGGCCAAGGACGGTGACGACGGCAAGCTGTATATCGTGCAGGCCCGTCCGGAAACCGTGAAAAGCCGCACCCAGGCCAACGTCATGGAGCGCTACCTGCTCAAGGAAACCGGCACCGTGCTGGTGGAAGGCCGGGCCATTGGCCAGCGCATCGGCGCGGGCAAGGTGCGGATCATCAAGGACGTCTCGGAGATGGACAAGGTCCAGGCCGGCGACGTACTGGTCTCCGACATGACTGACCCGGACTGGGAACCGGTGATGAAGCGCGCCAGCGCCATCGTCACCAACCGCGGCGGGCGTACCTGCCACGCGGCGATCATCGCCCGTGAACTGGGGATCCCGGCCGTGGTCGGTTGCGGCAACGCGACCCAACTGCTCAAGGACGGCCTGGGCGTGACCGTTTCCTGCGCCGAAGGCGACACCGGCTATATCTTCGAGGGCGAACTGGGCTTCGACATCAAGAAGAACTCCGTGGACGCCATGCCGGAGCTGCCGTTCAAGATCATGATGAACGTCGGCAACCCGGACCGTGCCTTCGACTTCGCACAGTTGCCGAACGCCGGTGTGGGCCTGGCCCGCCTGGAGTTCATCATCAACCGCATGATCGGCGTGCACCCCAAGGCCCTGCTGAACTACGACGGCCTGCCCCAGGACATCAAGGACAGCGTCGACAAGCGCATTGCCGGCTACAACGATCCGGTCGGTTTCTACGTCGAGAAGCTGGTGGAAGGCATCAGCACCCTGGCGGCGGCGTTCTGGCCGAAAAAGGTCATCGTGCGCCTGTCGGACTTCAAGTCCAACGAATACGCCAACCTGATCGGCGGCAAGCTCTACGAGCCGGAAGAAGAGAACCCGATGCTGGGCTTCCGTGGTGCGTCGCGCTACATCAGCGAATCGTTCCGCGACTGCTTTGAACTCGAGTGCCGCGCCCTCAAGCGCGTGCGCAACGAGATGGGCCTGACCAACGTCGAGATCATGGTGCCGTTCGTGCGGACCCTGGGCGAAGCGAGCCAGGTCGTCGACCTGCTGGCGGAAAACGGCCTGGCCCGTGGCGACAATGGCCTGCGCGTGATCATGATGTGCGAACTGCCGTCCAATGCCATCCTGGCTGAAGAGTTCCTCGAGTTCTTCGACGGTTTCTCCATCGGTTCCAACGACCTGACCCAGCTGACTTTGGGCCTGGACCGCGATTCCGGGATCATCGCCCACCTGTTCGACGAGCGGAACCCGGCGGTCAAGAAGCTGCTGGCCAATGCCATCGCCGCCTGCAACAAGGCTGGCAAGTACATCGGCATCTGCGGCCAGGGTCCTTCGGACCACCCGGACCTGGCCAAGTGGCTGATGGAACAGGGCATCGAAAGCGTTTCGTTGAACCCCGACTCGGTGCTGGAAACCTGGTTCTTCCTGGCTGAGGGGCAGGCTGCGGTCTGATCGAGTGAAGAGGCCTCACCGGTAATGTAAGCCGGGTAACCTTTGTGGGAGCGAGCTTGCTCGCGATAGCGGCGTGTCAGCCAAGATTTTTTTTGCTGATCCAACGCAATCGCGAGCAAGCTCGCTCCCACAGTCGTCTTTTTTTGTGCAAGAGCATTATGCAAAGCAGCAGCAATCTATTTCCTGTCGCCCTGATCAGCGCCGAGCGGCGCGGTGATCTGAGCGAAGATGTCTATCGCTTGAAACCCGGCAACAGCCCGGACTACAGCGTCGAACTGGCCGTGACCCGGCTGGGCATGGCCGATGCCGGCCAGACCCGCGGCGTCCCGGTGATCCTGTTGCACGGCAGTTTTTCCAACCGGCGCTTCTGGTATTCACCCAAGGGCCTGGGCCTGGGGGCGTACCTGGCACGCCAGGGGTTCGATGTCTGGATCCCCGAGATGCGCGGCCATGGGCTCTCCCAGCGCAACCAGGGCTATCGCCACAATCGAGTGGCCGACTACGCCCGCTACGACTTGCCGGCCATTGGCGCCTTCGTGCGTGAGCAGAGCGGGCAGGTTCCTCACTGGATCGGTCATTCCCTGGGGGGAATTACCCTGGCAGCAGCCTTGGGCGGCCACTACCTGGGCGAGCCTGCCGTGGCGTCGGCGGCATTTTTCGGCACCCAGGTCAGCCGCACCTACTGGCCGCTGAAAATTCCGCCGGTGGAATGGAGCGGTCGCTTCATTCTCAAGCGCTTTGCCCAATTGTCCGGCTCGAGGCTCAAGCGTGGCCCAGAGGACGAGCCCATCGGCCTGGCCCTGGAAAGCATGCGTTGGTACGGTTTGTTCGGGCGTTTCGGCGATGCCGAGAAGAACTGGTGGGCCGGGTTGGCCGATGTCCAGTTACCTGTACTGGCGGTGAGTGCCGCGGGTGATCACCAGGACCCGACCTGGGCTTGCCGCAAACTTTTCGATCAGATCGGCTCCGCGTGCAAGCAGTTTGTCTGCCTGGGCCGGGGACAGGGGTTCACTGACGATTTCGGCCATGTCGAGATGCTGGTCAGCAAGGCCGCTCACCTTGAGGTCTGGCCGTTGGTGGCGCGTTGGCTCGAGGATCAACAGGCCCCCTTGCTGGCAGAACAGCCCCAGTTGGCCGAGGCGGTTTGAGGCGAAGGCTCTGACAAGGGCATTTCGCTCTGTTCGGCTTGCGGCTAAGATATGACGCTTCAAGCAGTTCCAGTCACAAACGGTTGCTCATTCAGTCTGACGTTCCAACCTTTCAGGAGTTGTTCGATGAACCATTACCTTACGCCCGACCTGTGCGACGCCTACCCGGAACTGGTGCAGGTGTTGGAACCGATGTTCAGCAATTTCGGTGGCCGCGATTCCTTCGGCGGCGAAATCGTGACCATCAAGTGCTTCGAGGACAACTCGCGGGTCAAGGAGCAGGTTGAACTCAAGGGCAACGGCAAGGTGCTGGTGGTCGACGGCGGCGGTTCCCTGCGCCGGGCACTGCTGGGGGACATGCTGGCGGAAAAAGCCGCGAAAAATGGCTGGGAAGGGCTGGTGATCTACGGTTGCATCCGCGACGTCGACGTTATCGCCCAGACCGACCTCGGGGTCCAGGCCCTGGCCAGCCATCCGATGAAGACCGACAAGCGCGGCATCGGCGATCTCAATGTGGCGGTGACCTTTGCCGGCGTGACGTTCCGCCCGGGCGAGTATGTCTATGCCGACAACAACGGCGTGATCGTTTCGCCAAGCCCGCTGAAAATGCCTGAATGAAGCGCCACAGCCATAAGGGATGAGGATGTTCGAGGAAGAAAACGCGCAATGGGGGCTGGTGCATGCCCTGGTGCTGGACGGTAAAGGCGGCGCGCGTTCCATAGCCCGGACCGAACTCGACGATTTGCAGCTGCAGGCCCACGAAAGCCTGTGGCTGCACTGGGATCGCAGTCATCCGCAAACCCACACCTGGCTGCGCAAATCCAGCGGTCTGAGCGAATTCAACTGCGACCTGCTGCTCGAAGAGAACACCCGGCCGCGCTTGTTGCCGTTGCCCAACGCCGAACTGCTGCTGTTCCTGCGGGGGATCAACCTCAACCCGGGTGCCGAGCCGGAAGACATGGTGTCGGTCCGGATCTTCGCGTCCGCCCAGCGGGTGATCTCCCTGCGCCTGCGTCCGTTGCGCGCCACCGATGAACTGTTGGCGCAACTGGCCGAGGGCAAGGGGCCGAAAACGGCCTCTGAACTCATCCTTTATATGGCGCAATACCTCACCAACAAGGTGCAGGACCTGGTCACTTGCCTGTCCGAAATCGTCGATGGCGAGGAAGAAAAGCTTGATACTGACGAACGGTATACCCCCGAGCACGACGCCATTTTGCACATCCGTCGCAGGGCCGCCGGACTCAAGCGATTCCTGGCGCCGCAGCGGGACATTTTCGGCCAGATGACGCGGCTCAAGCTGCCCTGGTTTTTTGATGACGACGGCGACTATTGGAACGAATTGAACAACAGCCTGACCCGTTACCTCGAGGAGCTGGAATTGACTCGAGAGCGCGTAGGGCTTGTGCTGGAGGCCGAGGACCGGCGCCTTTCGGTACGCATGAACCGCACCATGTACCGCTTCGGCATCGTCACCGGGATTTTCCTGCCAATGAGTTTTCTCACCGGCCTTTTGGGTATCAACGTCGGCGGCATTCCGTTTTCCGAAAGCCCCTACGGTTTTATGTTCGCGTGCCTGCTGATGATCTGCGTGGCACTGGGGCAGTGGTGGTTGTTCCGCCGTTTGCGCTGGGTATGACAGGGGTTTCATGTGACCCGACGAAATTTGATCGCGTCTTCCACAGACATCACGAGAGGTGCGTATGCACGATCCGTTTGAACAGTCTTTGCGCGACATGCTCAAGGCTTCGCCGTCCAGCCGGGACGACGATGCATGCCTGGGACGTGTACTGAAAACCGCCAACCGCCAGGTCGGCGCGGGCGATCTGTTCAGCCTGCTGGGCCGCTGGTTGCCCGCGCTGATGATCGCCTTGAATAACGGATCGGCCCATGTCTCGCCGGTTTCCCGCCGTAAACCTGTTACTCGCACCGCTGATAAGGCTGATTGAATATGGAACTTGATCTCTGGACCCAGAGCCTCGTCACGGCAATGACTGCGTTGTGGACCAAGGTAGCCAACTTCATCCCGAACCTCTTCGGGGCGCTGGTGGTGCTGTTGCTGGGTTTTGTCGTGGCCAAGCTGCTGGACACGCTGCTGTCCAAGCTGCTCGCCAAGCTGGGCCTCGATCGCCTGATGGGCGGCACCGGCCTGACCAAATTGCTGTCCCGTGGCGGCATCCAGGTGCCGATCTCGACCCTGGTCGGCAAGATCGTCTATTGGTTCGTATTGCTGATTTTTTTGGTTTCCGCAGCAGAATCCCTTGGCCTTGAGCGAGTTTCAGCTACGCTCGATATGCTTGCATTGTATTTGCCGAAGGTTTTTGGTGCCGCGCTGGTGTTGCTGGTGGGTGTCCTGCTGGCACAACTGGCCAATGGGCTGGTACGCGGTGCGGCCGAAGGCGTCGGGCTGGACTATGCCGCTGGCGTGGGGCGTATCGCCCAGGGCCTGGTGATTATCATCAGTATTTCGGTGGCGATCAGTCAGTTGGAGGTCAAGACCGACCTGCTCAACCACGTGATCGTGATCGTATTGATTACCGTTGGTCTGGCGGTTGCGCTGGCAATGGGATTGGGAAGCCGGGAAATCGCCGGTCAGATTCTTGCGGGAATCTATGTGCGTGAATTGTATGAGGTTGGGCAACAAGTGCGTGTTGGCGAGGTCGAAGGCCAGATCGAGGAGATCGGCACGGTGAAAACCACATTGCTGACCGAGGAGGGCGAGTTGGTGTCGCTTTCCAATCGGATCCTGCTGGAACAGCATGTGAGTAGCCGCTAACCCGGCAAATCCTGCTAATGTATGCCGCCGCGAAATGCCTGCTAGCACAGGCTGCGGCGCACATTGACCTAGACTGTCGGCCCGACTTGTTTTGAACAAACCCCAATCGCTATCCACGCGCTACGACCCCCGTGATCTCTCCGATGAGGAGTTGGTCGCGCGCGCGCATACGGAGCTGTTCCACGTAACACGCGCCTATGAAGAGTTGATGCGTCGCTACCAGAGAACTTTATTTAACGTTTGTGCGCGTTATCTCGGGAACGATCGTGATGCTGACGATGTCTGTCAGGAGGTGATGTTGAAGGTGCTGTATGGCCTGAAGAACTTCGAGGGGAAATCGAAGTTCAAGACCTGGCTCTACAGCATCACGTACAACGAATGCATCACGCAGTATCGCAAGGAACGGCGAAAGCGTCGCTTGATGGACGCGTTGAGCCTGGATCCTCTCGAGGAAGCGTCGGAAGATAAGGCGCCCAAGCCCGAGGAAAAGGGTGGGCTCGATCGCTGGCTGGTCTATGTAAACCCGATCGACCGGGAGATTCTGGTGCTACGATTTGTCGCAGAGCTGGAATTCCAGGAGATCGCAGACATCATGCACATGGGTTTGAGCGCGACAAAAATGCGTTACAAGCGCGCTCTCGACAAATTGCGTGAGAAATTTGCGGGCATTGCTGAAACTTAGTTCGGCGCAAATATCTCTTACGCGTAGGCAAGTTCTGATAGACTTGCCGCCGAGTTGTCCCCCGGTTTGCGGGACTGCTTCACAATCACCAGATGGGGATTTAACGGATGAAACTGAAAAACACCTTGGGCTTTGCCATTGGTTCTTTGATTGCTGCCACTTCGTTCGGCGCTCTGGCACAAGGCCAAGGCGCAGTTGAAATCGAAGGCTTCGCCAAGAAAGAACAATTCGACAGCGCTCGTAACTTCAAGAACAACGGCAACCTGTTCGGCGGTTCGGTTGGTTACTTTCTGACCGACGACGTTGAACTGCGTCTGGCCTACGACGAAGTGCACAACGCACGTACCGACGACGGCACTAACGTCAAGGGCGCCAACACCGCTCTGGACGCCCTGTACCACTTCAACAACCCAGGCGACATGCTGCGTCCTTATGTTTCGGCCGGTTTCTCCGACCAGAGCATCGACCAGAATGGCAGCAACGGTCGTAACCGTTCTACCTTCGCCAACGTTGGTGGCGGCGCCAAGCTGTATTTCACCGAGAATTTCTACGCCCGTGCCGGCGTTGAAGCTCAGTACAACATCGACCAGGGCGACACCGAGTGGGCGCCAAGCGTCGGTATCGGTGTGAACTTCGGTGGCGGCTCCAAGCCTGCTGCTGCTCCAGTTCCAGCTCCGGCTGAAGTCTGCTCCGACAGCGACAACGACGGCGTGTGCGACAACGTCGACAAGTGCCCTGACACCCCAGCCAACGTAACCGTTGACGCTGATGGCTGCCCAGCAGTTGCCGAAGTCGTTCGTGTTGAGCTGGACGTCAAGTTCGACTTCGACAAGTCGGTCGTCAAGCCTAACAGCTACGGCGACATCAAGAACCTGGCTGACTTCATGAAGCAGTACCCATCCACCACCACCACTGTTGAAGGTCACACTGACTCCGTCGGTCCTGACGCTTACAACCAGAAACTGTCCGAGCGTCGTGCAAACGCCGTTAAGCAAGTTCTGACCAACCAGTACGGTGTTGAATCGTCCCGCGTTCAGTCTGTTGGCTACGGCGAAACCCGCCCAGTTGCCGACAACGCCACTGAAGCTGGTCGTGCAGTTAACCGTCGCGTAGAAGCGCAGGTTGAAGCTCAAGCTAAGTAATTAGCCCACAGCTTTGGAAAAGCCCGGCCTAGGCCGGGCTTTTCTTTGCCTGGGATTTATGAAAATGAGGGGGGCGTTGCCGCAAGACAGTTGGTTAAACACAAAACCTGTGGGAGCGAGCTTGCTCGCGATAGCGGTGTGTCAGCCAGTATTGATGCTGCTGACCCGACGCTATCGCGAGCAAGCTCGCTCCCACATTAGGTTGGGTGATGTTTGTTACAGCGCCGAAGCCTGAACCCACGCAGGCTGTGATGCGGTGAGTTCGGCAGCACCGGCCACCGCGCCAATCACCAGGATCGCCGGGCTCTTGAGCTGGAAGGCGCAGGCATCGGCTTCCATCGAGGCCAGGTCGCTGCGGCAATCACGCTGGTGGGGCAGGGAGGCGTTTTCGATCATGGCCACGGGCGTGTTCGCCGCCAGGCCACCGGCCAGCAACTGCTCGCGGATCTCGCTCAGCTTCGCCACGCCCATGTACACCACCAGCGTCGTGCCGCTTTGGGCCAGGGCTTGCCAGTTCAGGTGGCTGCCGTCCTGGGTGTGGGCCGTGACGAGGGTCACGCCCCGGGCAATCCCGCGCAGGGTCAGTGGAATATCGCACTGGGTCGCCCCCGCGAGGCCGGCGGTGATGCCGTTGACCAGCTCCACCTCGACGCCATGCTCGCGCAACCACTGCGCCTCTTCGCCGCCACGGCCGAAGATGCACGGGTCACCGCCCTTGAGGCGCACCACGCATTTGCCCTGGCGGGCATAACGCAGCATCAGCCGATGAATGAAGGCCTGGGGGGTGGAGCGGCAGCCGCCGCGCTTGCCCACGGCAATGATGCGCGCAGCGGGGCAGTGTTCCAGCACCGCGGCATTGACCAGGTCGTCAATCAACACCACGTCGGCCTCGCCCAAGGCGCGTACGGCTTTGAGGGTCAGCAATTCAGGGTCACCGGGACCTGCACCCACCAGCCAGACTTTTGCGTTCATAGTGTTTTCCTCACGAGATAGCCGCCAGCGGTTGCGCAGTGGCAACCAGCAGGCGTTTGATTTCCGGTACGCAGGAACCGCATTGCGTGCCACAGCCCAATTCCTGTTTAAGCCCCTGCAAGTCCAAGCCCCGTTCAATGCCTGCGCAGATCGCACGCTGGCTGACGTTCATGCAGTTGCACAGCGTTTTGCTGCCACCCGTTGCGGCGCCGACATTGCCCGGCGGCGCGCTCAAAGGCGCCAGCAGCCAGCGCCGCAGTTGTTCATCGGCACGGCCTTCGAGCCAGAGGTTCTGCAGCCAGTGCCGAGCCAGGGTTTCGCCGGCCAGGCGAATGGCGGTGATGCGGCCGCTTTCGATGCGCACTCGTTTGCCGATGGCGCGACGCGGGTCGTCATAGGCCAGCACGGGCCCGTCGATCAGGTCCAATTGCTCGTCGATGGCCTGGAGCAGTTGCTGCTCGGGCGCGACGGCGCTGGCAGCGCGAATCAGCAACGCGGGACGCTCACGGCCGGTCAGGCTCAGGCTGACGTAGGAAAACGCCTCACACAGGGGACGCAGCGCCTCCAGATGCTGTTGAACATCGCCTTCGATCAAGGCAAAAAGCTGCCAAGGCAGGTTCACCGGTTCCAGGCGCACGCCGCTGTGCTTGAGTTCCGGTTGTTTCGACAAGGGGTCGAAAGCCGGTTGAGTCAGGGTATTCACACCGCCCTTGAGGAATCGATCACCCCAGTGCATGGGCAGGAACGCTTGGCCGGGGCGCACACTGTCGTCGCTGTCCACCGCCACGATCACGCTGCCGCGACGGCTCTTGAGGTTGACCAGATCGCCCGTTTGCAGGCGATGCCGCTGCAGTTCATCGGGATGCAGGCTGAGTACGGCTTCGTTCACATGACCAAACAGCTGCGCGGCGGTACCGGTACGGCTCATGCCGTGCCACTGGTCACGCAAGCGGCCCGTGTTGAGGGTCAATGGGTAGCGGGCGTCACGCAGTTCCTGGGCGGCGCGATAGGGATCGGCTACGAAACGCGCTCGGCCACTGTCGGTCGGGAAAATCCCGTCCACGTACAGACGCGTCGTCCCGACCGTGGCGCCATCCGGGAAGGGCCATTGCTGAGGGCCGAGCCGGTCGATCAGGGCATGGCTGATGCCGGACAAGTCCAGGTCGCGGCCACGGGTCAGCTGCTTGTATTCATCGAACAGTTGGGCCGGGGTATCGAAGGCGAACAGGCTGGGTTGGCCTGGGCGCAGACGTTTTTCCAGGCGTTGTGCGAAATCCACTGTGATTGCCCAGTCCGGCCGTGCTTCACCCGGTGCGCCGATGGCCCGACGGACGTGGGAAATACGCCGTTCGGAGTTGGTCACCGAGCCTTCTTTCTCGCCCCAGCTGGCTGCCGGCAGCAGCAGGTCGGCAAAGGCGGCGGTCTCGGTGGTCCGGAAGGCTTCCTGCAATACCACGAACGGACAGGCTTGCAGGGCCTCGCGTACCGCTGTCTGGTCCGGCATCGACTGGGCCGGGTTGGTGCAGGCGATCCACAAGGCCTTGATCTTGCCGCTGCGCACCTGCTCGAACAGCTCGATGGCGCTCAAGCCAGTGGTGGCGGGCAATTGCTCGACGCCCCAGTAACGGGCGACGTCGGCGCGGTGCTCCGGGTTGGCCGCTTCGCGGTGGCCCGGCAACAGGTTCGACAGGCTGCCGGTTTCCCGTCCGCCCATGGCATTGGGTTGGCCGGTCAGCGAGAAGGGCCCAGCACCCGGCCGGCCGATTTGCCCGGTGGCCAGGTGCAGGTTGATCAGTGCGCTGTTCTTGGCGCTGCCAGCGGTGGACTGGTTCAGGCCCATGCACCACAACGACAGGAAGCTTGGCGAGGTGCCGACCCATTCGGCGCACTGGTGCAGTTGTTCGACGCTGATGCCGCACAACTGGGCGACCATCGCCGGGGTGTAGTCGCGTACCAGGTTCTTCAAGTCCGCCAAACCTTCGGTATGGGCCTTGATGAAGTCGCGGTCGACCCAGTCTTCCCACAGCAGCAGGTGCAAAATCCCATGGAACAAGGCGACATCGGTGCCCGGCAGGATCGCCAGGTGCAGGTCCGCCAGGTCGCAGGTGTCGGTGCGCCGGGGATCGATGACGATGATTTTCATCTGCGGCCGGCGGGATTTGGCCTCTTCGAGGCGGCGAAAGAGGATGGGATGGGCGTAGGCCATGTTACTGCCGACGATCATCACGCAGTCGCTCAGTTCCAGGTCTTCGTAGCTGCAGGGCGGGGCGTCGGCGCCGAGGCTGCGCTTGTAGCCCACCACGGCAGAGGACATGCACAGCCGGGAATTGCTGTCGATGTTGTTGGTGCCCACCAGCGCCCGGGCGAGTTTATTGAAGGCGTAGTAATCCTCGGTCAGCAATTGGCCGGAGATATAGAACGCCACGCTGTCGGGGCCGTGCTCGGCGATGGTCGCCGCGAAGACACTGGCGGCGTGATCCAGGGCGCTGTCCCAGTCGGTGCGTGCCCGGGCCAGGCCTTTGCCCAGGCGCAGTTCCGGGTACAGGGCGCGGGCGGCGAGGTCGCCGGTCAGGTGCAGGGTGGACCCCTTGCTGCACAGTTTGCCGAAGTTGGCCGGGTGGGCAGGATCGCCGCTGACGCCGAGGATGCGCTCGCCGTCATGCTCGATCAGCACGCCGCAACCGACCCCGCAGTAACAGCAGGTCGAGGCAGTGATCTGGCGGTTCATCAGCTTGCGTCCCGCAGGGCCAACTGCACCCGGCCGTTTTCCACCCGGGCCGAATGATGATGGGCGCAGCCCACGTCGGGGGCCTGGGCCTGGCCGCTTTCCAGGTCGATCTGCCAGTTGTGCAGCGGGCAGGCCACGCGTTTGCCATAGACCAAGCCTTGGGACAGCGGGCCGCCCTTGTGGGGGCAACGGTCATCCAGGGCGAACACTTCATCGTCGCTGGTGCGGAAAATCGCGATATCGCCTTTGGGGCCATTGATGATGCGCGAACCGAGGATATTGATCTCTTCCAGTGCGCAGATATCCAACCAGTTCATGCCGGCACCTCCAGGTTTTTCACAGGGATGACCTCGAACTCTTTCTTCAACTGAGGCTGTTCCAGGCGTTGCTTCCAAGGGTCCTGCTCCAGCGACAGGGAAAACTTCAGGCGTTCGTGGAGGGCCTTGCGCCGATCGGGGTCTTCCAGCACGGCTTTCTTGATGTGCTCCATGCCAACCCGCTGCATGTAGTGCACAGTACGTTCGAGGTAGAAGGCTTCCTCGCGGTACAGCTGCAGGAAGGCGCCGTTGTATTCACGCACTTCCTCAGCGGTCTTGAGCTTGACGAAAAACTCGGCGACCTCGGTCTTGATCCCGCCGTTGCCACCGATGTACATCTCCCAGCCGGAGTCGACGCCGATAATGCCGACGTCCTTGATCCCGGCTTCCGAGCAGTTGCGTGGGCAACCGGAGACGGCCAGCTTCACCTTGTGGGGCGACCACATGTTGAACAGGTCGTGTTCCAGCTCGATGCCCAGTTGGGTCGAGTTCTGCGTGCCGAAGCGGCAGAACTCACTGCCCACGCAGGTCTTCACGGTGCGGATGGATTTGCCGTAGGCGTGGCCGGACGGCATGTCGAGGTCTTTCCAGACGCCGGGCAGGTCCTGCTTCTTGATCCCCAGCAAATCGATGCGCTGCCCGCCAGTGACCTTGACCATGGGTACGTTGTACTTGTCGGCCACGTCGGCGATGCGCCGCAGCTCGGAGGGGTTGGTCACGCCGCCCCACATCCGCGGGACGACCGAGTAGGTACCGTCTTTCTGGATGTTGGCGTGGGCGCGTTCGTTGATCAGGCGCGACTGCGGGTCGTCCTGGGCTTCGCCGGGCCAGGTGGAGATCAGGTAGTAGTTCAGCGCCGGGCGGCAGGTGGCGCAGCCGTTCGGGGTGCGCCAGTTCAGGTAGCTCATGGCCCCGGCGATGGTCAGCAGGTGCTGGTCGCGGATCGCCTGGCGGATCTGGCCGTGGTTGAGGTCGCTGCAACCGCAGATGGCTTTTTCGCTTTTCGGTTTGACGTCCGCCGCGCCACCCACGGTGTTGATCAGGATCTGCTCCACCAGGCCGGCGCAGGAACCGCAGGAGCTGGCGGCCTTGGTGTGTTTTTTCACGTCATCGACGCTGAACAGCCCGTGTTCCTGGATCGCCTTGACGATGGCGCCCTTGCACACGCCGTTGCAGCCGCAGACTTCGGCGCTGTCGGCCATGCTCATCGCCTTGTCCTGGCCTTGGTGGCCGACGTCGCCCAAAGCGTTCTCGCCGAACATCAGGTGATCGCGGATTTCGCCGATGGCGTGGTTTTCACGGATCTGGCGGAAATACCAACCGCCGTCCGCGGTATCGCCGTACAGGCAGGCACCGACCAGCACGTCGTCCTTGATCACCAGTTTTTTGTAGACGCCACCGATGGGGTCGGAAAGGGTGATGGTCTCGGTGCCTTCGCCGCCCATGAAGTCGCCGGCGGAGAACAGGTCGATGCCGGTGACTTTCAACTTGGTCGACGTGACCGAGCCCTTGTAAGTGGCGAAGCCCAGTTGGGCGAGGTGGTTGGCGCAGACCTTGGCCTGTTCGAACAGCGGTGCGACCAAACCGTAGGCGGTGCCGCGGTGGTTGGCGCATTCACCGATGGCGTAGATGCGCGGGTCGTAGGTTTGCATCGTGTCGTTGACCAGGATCCCACGGTTGCACGGGATGCCGGATTTTTCCGCCAGCGCGGTGTTGGGGCGGATGCCGGCGGCCATCACCACCAGGTCGGCGGGGATGATGTCGCCATTCTTGAACTGGACCGAGCCGACCCGGCCATTGCCGGCGTCGTGCAAGGCCTGGGTCTGCTCGCTGAGGCGGAATTTCAGGCCCCGGTTTTCCAGGGCGGTCTGCAGCAGTTGGCCGCTGGTCTTGTCCAGTTGCCGTTCCAGCAGCCATTCGCCCAGGTGCACCACGGTCACGTCCATGCCCCGCAGCTTCAAACCGTTGGCGGCTTCCAGGCCGAGCAGGCCGCCGCCGATGACCACGGCGTGCTTGTGGGTCTTGGCGGTGTCGATCATTGCCTGGGTGTCGGCGATGTCGCGGTAGCCGATCACGCCGTCCAGGGTGTTGCCGGGAATCGGCAGGATGAACGGGGTGGAGCCGGTGGCGATGAGCAGGCGGTCGTATTCGGCTTCGCTGCCGTCTTCGGCGATGACCCGGCGCTTGACCCGGTCGATTTCCACCACTTTGCGGTTGAGCAGCAGCTTGATGTTGTTGTCCAGGTACCAGCTCAGGTCGTTGAGCACGATCTCTTCGAACGTCTGCTCACCGGCCAGCACCGGCGAGAGCAGGATGCGGTTGTAGTTGGTGTGGGGCTCGGCACCGAACACCGTGATGTCGTACAGCTCGTTGCTCAGCTTGAGCAGTTCCTCGAGGGTTCGAACCCCGGCCATGCCGTTGCCGATCATTACCAGTTTGAGTTTTTTCATCAGGGTTCTCCGCAAGCCAGGTCCGTTTCGTCACGGCGATCGGACTGGCTCGGCAATTTTTACGAAAACAAAAAAAGGCGTCCCGCTAGCAAGCTAGCGAGGACGCCTTTGTCCTGGTCCCGTTCTCTCGGGAAGCACCGCCTTCATCGTTGGAGGCGTTGCTTTATGTATGGTGAGAGAGGTTATGCAGTGGTTGTGCCAAGTGGCTGGAAGGCGCGGGTTTATTGAGGGGGCAGGTGGATGAATGGAGTTGAAGAGGGATTTATTGCACCGAATCAAAGCGGGTTGCCCGGTAATGGAGCGTCTTTCAGGAGCAGTTGTATGGACGATCAGGCCTCCATCGCGAGCAAGCTCGCTCCCACACTGGATCTGCGGTGGATGCAAAACCTGTGGGAGCGAGCTTGCTCGCGATAGGCGCGACCGGATCTCAGCTGTGAAACACCAAAAACAGCAGCACAACATTCACCACCAACGACACCAGCGCCAACGTCCGCCAGACCTTCAGCGGTTCGCGCTCCAGCAATGGCCTGGGCCTTACGCTCAAGCTACGGCGCTCGCCCTGTTCCAGCAGCAACAGCCATTCCTCGGCGGTTTCAAAGCGCTGGCCCGGGTCCGCCGCGACGGCGCGTTCCAGGCTTTGCCCAAGCCATTCGGGCAGGTCCGGCCGATAGCGGCTGGCACTGACCGGCACACCGAAACGCGGGCGCTGGAAGGCTTCGATCTCGCCGTAGGGATAATGCCCGGTCAGCAGGAAATACACGGTCACGCCGACGGCATACAAATCCTGTTGCGCCGTGGGCGCGGTGCCGCCGAAGGCTTCCGGGGCGATGTAGCTGGGGGTGCCGGGCAGCACGTTGGCCTGGTCTTCGGACAGGCCCGGGCAATACGCCAACCCAAAGTCCAGCAAGCGCAATTCCCCGTCGTCGCCCAGATGCAGGTTTTCCGGCTTGATGTCGCGGTGGTAGATCTGCCTTCGATGCAACAGGCCCACGGCCCGCACCAGCCGTTGCGCCAGGTCCAGCCATTGCGCCAGGGGCAGCGGCCCGCCCTGGTTGAACAGCGCGGCCAGGGTCGCACCCGGGTATTCCCGCATCACATAGTACAAATGCTGCCGCTGGGGTACGCCATGGACCTCGGGAAACTGCCGCCCGGCGACCCGCTTGAGAAACCATTCCTCCGAGAGCAAGGCCTGTCCGGCCCGGGTATCGTCCCGTAGCTGCACGGGCAGGGTTTTCAGTAGCCAGGGTTGGCCTTGGCCGTCATGTACCCGGTAGAGCAACGATTGCTGGCTGTGGCCAAGCAGGCTTTCGATCTGCCAGCCCTCGAAGACTTGGCCCGATTTCAGCGCAGGCGGCAGGGGCCATTGCTGCAACTGGATCAGGGCATCGCCGATGCTGGCTTCGCCCAGTGCATCGACCCGCACCAGTAAGGCGCTGGCGTTGTCCTGGCTACCGGCCAGGTGCGCGGCATTGACCAGCGTCTGCGCGGCCAGGTCCAGGTCCGGCTGGTCGCGCAGGATGCCGGCGATGGCCGTGTCCCCGAGGACCGCCCAAACGCCGTCGCTGAGCAATACGAAGGTTTCGTCGGTGCGCAGTTCACCGTCGAGAAAGTCGAGGATCAGGTGTTGATCCAGGCCCAGAGCGCGCTTGAGCACATGTTGCATGCCCCGCTGTTCCCAGACGTGATCCTCGCTGACCCGTTGCAGGTGGTCGGCGTGCCAGCGGTAGACCCGGCAATCGCCGACATGCGCGAGGGTGAAGCGCCGGCCTCGCAGGACCAGCGCACTGACGGTGGTGAGCAGCGGTTGCCCGCCACCGTTGGCCTGCAGCCAGCGATTCTGTGCCAGTAGCAACCGGTCCAGTGCCTGGGCCACGCCCCAGGTTTGCGGCGTGGAGTAGTAGTCCAGGGCCAGGGCCTGCAAGGTCGAACGGGCGGCGAGCCCGCCATCGGCGCATTGGCTCACGCCGTCGGCGATGGCGAACAGGTAACCCTTGCTGGCGGCCAGGGCCGGGGCGGGGGTGACCAGGCGCAGGGCGTCCTGGTTTTCCTCCCGCGGGCCGATGGCACTGGCTTCGGCGAAGCTCAATTGCAGGCTCATGGTTGCAGGTTATACCCGAGCAGCGGTGACGGCGGCCGAACCCCAAGTGGTTCTCCAGCGACGCTTGACGCCGTGCAGGCCGAACCAGGCCAGGACACCGAGGCTGGCGAACATCCACAGGGCCAGTTGATAGCTGCCGGTGCTCTGCTTGATCGCGCCCATGCCGGCCGCCAGGGCGAAGCCACCGATGCCGCCGGCCATGCCGATCAGCCCGGTCATCACGCCGATTTCGCGACGGAAGCGTTGGGGCACCAGTTGGAACACCGCGCCGTTGCCCGCCCCCAAACCGAGCATGGTGCAGACGAACAGGGCCAGGGCCGCATAGGAACTTGGCAGGTTGAAGCCCACCGCCGCGATGCAGACTGCCGCTACGGTGTACATGCCCAGCAAGGTGCGGATGCCGCCGAAACGGTCCGCCAGGGCACCGCCCAAGGGCCGCATCAGGCTGCCACCGAAGACGCAGGCGGCGGTGTAATAGCCAGCGGTGACCGGGCTCAGGCCATATTGGTCGTTGAAGTAGCCGGGCAGGGCGCTGGCCAGGCCGATGAAACCGCCAAAGGTCACGCTATAGAAGAACATGAACCACCAGCTGTCACGATCGCCCAGGGCCTTGAGGTAGTCGGCCATGGATTTGGCTTTCGGCCGCTCGGGGGCGTTCTTGGCCAGCCAGGCGAAGAGGACCAGGGTCAGCACCAGGGGGATCAGCGCGAAGCCGAACACGTTGGTCCAGCCGAAGGCCACCGCCATCACCGGAGCGATCAACGCCGCGAGCACGGTGCCCGAGTTACCGGCGCCAGCGATGCCCATGGCCTTGCCCTGATGTTGTGGCGGATACCACTGGGACGCCAATGGCAGGGCCACGGCGAACGACGCGCCAGCCACGCCCAGGAACAAGCCGAGCAGCAGGGCTTGTTCGTAGCTGTGGATACCCAGTTTCCAGGCGCAGAACAGCGCACCGATCACAATCACCTGGCCGACCATGCCGGCGGTCTTCGGCGAAATCCGATCGGCCAGCAGGCCCATGAACAGCCGCAGTACGGCACCGGCCAGGATCGGCGTCGCCACCATCAGGCCGCGTTGTTGGGTGGTCAGGTGCAGGTCGGCGGAGATCTGCACCGCCAGTGGGCCGAGCAGGTACCAGACCATGAAACTCAGGTCGAAATAAAGGAAGGCCGCGAACAGTGTCGGGGTGTGGCCGGATTTCCAGAAGCTTGAATTCATCGCGCACCTCAGCTGTAAAAGTCTCGAGAAATGAGTCAGTGCTTAGAGCAGTGCGCCGTCTGTGGTCGCACCACCGGCTCCGAAGAGCCAAAACAAAAAACGCCGCAACCCGGATCGCCAGAGAGGCAAGGAGGGTGTGCGACGTCTTTGTCGTAGGTGGGGCAACCGCCGTTGGTTACCTGTGGGATTGCTTAAGCGAGATCTGTGCCAACAGTAGGGATTGGCGTGAGGGCTATCGCGAGCAAGCTCGCTCCCACAGTAGATTTTCAGGGGCCCTGAAACCTGTGGGAGCGGGCTTGCTCGCGAAGACGGTGGGTCAGTTGACATTAATGCTGGATGGTAAACCGCTTTCGCGAGCAAGCCCGCTCCCACAATGGAACTTCAGTGGCTACAGAACCTTGTGGGAGCGAGCTTGCTCGCGATGGCGCCAAGCCAGGCGCTACAAGGCTTTCAGCCGAGCAGCTCGTTCATGGCAATGATCTGCTCCGCCACCTGGATCAGCTTCTGCTGGC
This sequence comes from Pseudomonas sp. NFACC24-1, assembly GCF_900115235.1. Taxonomy (NCBI): domain Bacteria; kingdom Pseudomonadati; phylum Pseudomonadota; class Gammaproteobacteria; order Pseudomonadales; family Pseudomonadaceae; genus Pseudomonas; species Pseudomonas sp. NFACC24-1. The sequence continues at coordinate 358,046 of NZ_FOVS01000001.1, read as the reverse complement.
GGCTCATGGCCTGGCGGCGCATCAAGGTGTAGGCCTGTTCTTCGTTGCAGTCCTTCATCTTCATCAGCATGCCCTTGGCCAGTTCGATGCGCTTGCGTTCGGCCAGTTGCTGGTCCCGGGCCAGGAGTTGGGCGCGCAGGGCCTGGTCGCTTTCGAAGCGGGCCATGGCCACGTCGAGGATCGGTTGCAGGCGCGCGGCGTGGATGCCTTCGACGATGTAGGCACTGACGCCCGACTTGATCGCCTGGCGCATCACATTGGGGTCGTGCTCGTCGGTAAACATGACGATCGGTCGTGGTTGGTCGCGACTGACCAGCACCACTTGCTCCATCACATCGCGTCCGGGTGACTCGGTATCGATCAGGATCACATCCGGACGCACCGTTTCGACGCGCGCCGGCAGGTCTATGGTCAGGCCGGATTCGTCGATCACTTCGAAGCCGGCTTCAATCAGGGCGGCCTTGAGGCGGCCGACTTTTTTCGCGGTGTCGTTGATCAGCAGGATACGCAGCATGGTCGTGGCTCCTGTCAGCGGCTGGCGAGAAGGGGAGCCGCATCGCTCAAGGCGTGCAGTTTGAAGCTGCGGGCGTACCCGGCCGGGTCCGAGCCGTCCCAGGTGATGCCGTCGATCAGTTGGCTGCTGCGCATGTCCTGGCCCGGGGACGCGATGCCCAGTGCGCCAGCGGCTTCACGGTACAGCTTGAGCTGCTGGACATCTTTGGCCACGGCCAGGTAATCCGGGTCTTCGCGCAGCAGGCCCCAGCGACGGAACTGGGTCATGAACCACATGCCGTCGGACAGGTATGGCAGGTTCACCTCGCCATTGCCGTGGAAGCGCATGGCGTGGGGATCCTGCCAACTGTTGCCCAAGCCATCGGCGTAGATCCCCAGCAAGCGGGGCTCGATGCAGTCCAGCGGGGCGTCGAGGTATTCGGGTGCACTCAACAGTTGCGCGGTGCTGCGACGGTTTTCGCTGTTTTGTTCGATGAAGCGGCTGGCTTCGAGGATCGCCATCACCAAGGCCCGGGCGGTATTGGGGTATTGCTCGACGAACGCCCGGGTGCAGCCCAGGACTTTTTCCGGATGGTCGGGCCAGATGGTCTGGGTGGTTGCCAGGGTAAAACCGAGGTTCTGTTTCACCGCGCTGGCGCACCAGGGTTCGCCGACACAAAAGCCGTCGATGCGCCCGGCTTGCAGGTGCGCAATCATTTGCGGCGGCGGCACCACCACGCTGTCGACGTCCGACAAGGGGTGGATGCCCTGGGCGGCGAGCCAGTAATAGAGCCACATGGCGTGGGTGCCGGTGGGGAAGGTCTGGGCGAAGGTCAGTTTCGGGCGAGTTTGGTGCACGTGCCGTTCCAGTGCCTCAGGACTGGTCACGCCCTGGGCCTGCAAGCCATGGGACAGGTTGATGCTCTGGCCGTTCTGGTTAAGCCCCATCAGCACCGCCATGTCGGTCGGTGCGACCCCGCCGATGCCCAGGTGCACGGCGTAGACCAGGCCATACAGGCTGTGGGCGGCATCGATTTCACCGCTGACCAGTTTGTCCCGCAGGTTGGCCCAGGATGCCTGGCGCTTGAGGTTCAGGGTCAGGCCGTAGGGTTGGGCGAAGCCCTGGGTGGCGGCGACCACCACCGGGGCGCAGTCGCTCAGGGCCATGAAACCGAGGTTGACCGCGCTCTTTTCCGGGGCATCGCTGCCATTGACCCAGGCCAGGGGGTTGGCTGGAACTTCATTCATCGCGCTTCACCTTTACACATAAAAAACGCGCCGTGTCCGAGCCAAATGCCAGAGCCGGGCCGAAGACGCCGCCGTTGTCCCTTCAATCAGTCTGGCACTCATTTGGCCATCGGCATGGGCGCCGATGAACAGTAATGGTGCAAGGCATATGCCAGCCCGGCCCTCATCACCTTTCCATCAAGATTCCCGGCGTCGGGTCTTTCATCCTGTCGTTCCTTCCAACGCCACGTCGCAAAGGAGACGGTATGCAGGACCCATCAATTCGCGCCACGGCCTTGCCTGATCTGGGGGAACGCGTGCTGCACCTGCGCGTGGCCCAGGCTCCGGTTCAGTTGAGCGCTGCGCGGTTGGGCCGCAGCCACTGCCTGCCCGTCGGTTGGGAGGGGGTGTTGGTACAGAGCGATTCCCTGCGCTTCAGTGGCGGCAAGCTGCAGATCACGCCGGTGTGCGAAGCGACGCTGGTCAAGCTGCAGGCGTTCCTGGATATGAGCGATGCCCTGGTGGATGTCGGGCAACGGCTGGACGCGCTGCCATGGGCCTTGTTGCCGGTGGCCGGCGAAACCGTCCGCTCGCCCCAACGGCTCGAACGCTGGTACATCGGGCAAGCGATGGACGGCACCGAGGCCTATCACGCTGTCGCTCGCCTGTTGCGTCATCACGAGAGCTACGGGCTCGTGCGGTTTTTGCTGGAGCAAGGCACCCGTAGTGAAAAACTGACCACCCTGGCGCAGCGTTATGGCGTCTCGGTCTCGCATTTTCGCCGGCTCTGCCACCAGGCCCTGGGCAGCGCGGCCAAGCCGGCCTTGCGCGGTTGGCGCACGGCCCAGGCGTTGCTGAACATGAGCCTTGGAGACGGCTCGCTGACCGATGTCGCGCTGGAGTTCGGCTTTGCCTCTTCGTCACATTTCTCCAAGGAGATTCGCGAGCTGGTGGGTTTTACCCCCAGCAGCCTGGCCGATATCACCTACCTGCCAGGCAAGTGAGTCGATGATCCCTCGTTCGTTATCCCGGGTCCTGTTATCCCTCTGCTTGAACGGTGCGTGCCTGTTCGCCCCCGTTGCCGCGGCCGCCAATGTCTATACCTTCGAGGCCCGGGAACAGAGCGCACGCACGTTTTTCAGCGAGTTGTCCGGGTCCTTGGGCAAGCCGGTCATCGTCAGCAAGGCCGCAGCGGCCAAGCGCATTGGCGGGACGTTCGATCTGCGCACGCCGCAACGGACGTTCGAGCGAGTCAGCGCGCAGATGGGGTTGATCTGGTACAGCGATGGCCAGGCGATCTACCTGTATGACGCCTCGGAAATCAAGAGCGCGATGATGTCGTTGCAGACCTTGACCGTCGCCAAGCTCCAGGCGTTCCTCGGGCGTTCGGGCTTGCACGATGGGCGTTATCCGTTGCGCCACGACGGGCTGCGGACGTTCCATGTGTCGGGTCCGCCGATGTATGTCGACCTGGTAGTGCAGGCGGCCGGGTTGATGGATAACCAGCGCTCGGAACTGTTGCTGGGCAAGCAGCAGATTGGCGTCATCCATGTGCGCAACACCTTCGTCAGCGACCGCCAATATGAGCTGCGCGACGACAAGGTGACCATCCCCGGGCTGGCCACCGTGATCGAAGCGTTGCTGCGCGGCGAGCAGCAACAGGTCGAGCCGTCGGTGGCGCAAACCCCCGGACCGCGGCCGCGGGGGACGATGCCGGTGTTTCCCCTCGAAGGCCTGGCGAACACCTCTTCGGACCAGGACCCGACGGCCCCACGCATCATTGCGCGCGAGGTGGCCGCCGGCAACATTCGGGTGGTGGCCTACCCGGATACCAACAGCCTGCTGGTCAAGGGGCTGCCGGAGCAGGTGCGCTTCATCGAGAACCTGGTCAACGCCCTCGACACGCCGAAACGCCACGTCGAGTTGTCGCTGTGGATCATCGACCTGCACAAGGATGAGCTCAACCAGTTGGGCATCAACTGGCAGGGCGCGGTGAAGTCAGGCGGGCAGTTCAGCGCCTCGCTCAACGCCGGCTCGGCCACCACCCTCGACGGCGCCTCGTTCGTGACCCAGGTCATGGCGCTGGAACGTACCCACCGGGCGAACGTGGTCTCGCGACCGGTGATCCTGACGCAGGAAAACGTGCCGGCGATCTTCGACAACAACCGCACGTTCTACGCCCCACTGGTGGGGGAGCGCAGCGTCGATCTGCAGCACATCACCTACGGCACCCTGGTCAACGTGCTGCCGCGTTTCGCCCAGGCCGACGAGATCGAGATGTCGCTCAATATCGAGGACGGCAACGAAGTCGAGAATCCCGGCCGGGGTGAGCAGCCCAGTGCGTTGCCGACGGTCGGGCGTACCCGCATCAGTACCGTGGCGCGGGTGCCCCAGGGCAAGAGCCTGTTGGTGGGCGGCTTCACCCGTGACGATCACGGCGAGCAGATCGGCCGCGTGCCGGTGCTGGGGTCGATTCCGTGGATCGGCCGTTTGTTCAGCTATCGCCAGGGCCGCTCGGCCAACACGGTGCGGGTGTTTCTGATCCAGCCCAAGGAGATCCGCGACGCCCTTGAATCCACCACGGTGGAGTTGGGCATGCCATTGCTGACCCCTGAGCAACACGAGCGTGTGCGGCGAATGTACTTCCGGATGTCCGAGCAATGATCCTGCCACCGGTTTCCATGGGCGGTCGGGCGGCCCAGGCCCGGTTGAATGCCGAGAAGGCCGCCGAGCATCCACAACCGCAAGTCGACGCCGAGGCGACGCTGGACGACAGCGCAACGGCGGCCGTGGCGCAGCGCATCGTGCAGATCAGCGACGAGTTGTCGGCGGCGCTGACGCAGTTCCGTGCCCGACGGTTGTTCGAACTCAAGTCCGAGACCCTGACCGATACCTTCGAGCGCGTGCTGGAGGACGACACCGTGCCCAAGGCCCGCCAGGTGCTGGGTCTGGCGCGGCTGGCGGACAAGCCCGTGGCCTGGTTGCTGCAGATGGCGCGCCGCCTGTTCCCCGATGACAGCGACCTGGCGCTGGTGCTGCGGGCGTTGTTGCGCCGCCGCAACCTGGAAACCCACACCCGCCAACGCCTCGAAACACTCTTGCAGACGGTGGTTGCCCAAGGTTCCCCCAAGCGCATGAACGCCGGGATCAACGCCGCGCTCAAGGCCAGGATGTTCGGCAAGAGCATGGCCGTCAGGGCCGGGCTGTTGCGCGAGACCTACCGGGATTTTCTCGAGTCCGACGAAGGCCCGCTCGGTTGCTACCAGGACTGGATCGCCTTGTATGGCCCGGCACAGCGCATGAATGTGCTGGCCTTCATCGAAGCCGCGTTGCTCACCGACATCAGCGCCCAGGACCCCAGTTGCTCGCGCCTCGAGTTCGGCCAACTGTTGACCCGGGTGACCGACCTGAAGCGCCTGCGTTCGGCCGATGGGCTGTTTATCGGCGCCGTGCTCGGCGATGCACTGATCTGTCGGCACAACCCCCATGAGGCCGAATGGCTGGTGTTCCTGCTCGGCGTGTTGACCTACCCCGACGACCTCGACCAGCTGTTGCTCGGGGCGTTGGGCGAGCCGGTGCTGCTCAGTGCCCACCGCGAGCGTTCGACGTTGCTGCAAACCCTGCGGCGGCTCAGCCTGCAATTGCCGCCGCCGCTGTTTGCCGATGAAGAGGCGCCACAACGCCTGGCCATTCAGTTCACCCGCCTGGCCGACATCGCCTATGCCCACGAATGCATCGAACAGCGCCAGTGCGGCGGTCAACCATGATCTTGTCGCGGAGCCAGGCCTGAATGCTCAATGTATTCCTGCGAAGTGTCGGCGCGCGTCCGGAGCTGCTGATCCTGACATTGATGGTGATGATCATCGCCATGCTGATCATCCCCCTGCCGACGGTGCTGGTGGATTTTCTCATCGGCCTGAACATCGTCATCTCGTTGTTGGTGTTCATGGGCTCGTTCTACATCGAGCGCATCCTCAGTTATTCGACGTTCCCGGCGCTGCTGCTGTTGACGACCTTGTTTCGCCTGGCCCTGTCGATCAGCACCAGCCGGCTGATTCTCAACCAGGCCGACGCCGGCGAGATCATCGCTTCCTTCGGTGACTTCGTGATCGGCGAAAGCCTGGTGGTGGGTTTCGTGATTTTTTCCATCGTCACCATTGTCCAGTTCATCGTGATTACCAAAGGCTCGGAGCGGGTGGCCGAAGTGGCGGCGCGCTTCTCCCTGGACGGCATGCCCGGCAAGCAAATGAGTATCGACGGCGACCTCAAGGCCGGCGCCATCGATGCGGCCCAGGCGCGGGAAAAACGCAGCGTGCTGGAGCGTGAAAGCCAGTTGTACGGTTCTTTCGACGGCGCGATGAAATTCATCAAGGGCGATGCCATCGCCGGCATCATCATTATCTTCGTCAACTTCATCGGCGGCATGGCCATCGGCGTCGGGCAACTGGGCATGGACCTGTCCACGGCCCTGTCGACCTACACCCTGTTGACCATCGGCGATGGCCTGGTCGCCCAGATCCCGGCGCTGCTGATCGCCATCGGCGCCGGCTTCATTGTCACCCGCGTCAATGGCGACGACAGCAACCTGGGGCGCAACATGCTCACCCAGATGCTGGGCAACCCATTCGTCCTGGGCGTCACCGCGTTGCTGGCGGTGGGCGTGGGTTTGCTGCCCGGTTTTCCACTGCTGACGTTTCTCTCGATCGCCGCGGTGCTGGGGCTGGTGGTGTTCGTGCGCCATCGCCGCGCCTCGCGCCCGGCTGGATCGGGGGAAAGCCGCAGCGAACCTGCCGAGGCCGGCGCGGGACCGGGAGAGTCGGGATTGATCGATGACGTCGACAACGTTGCGACCGAAACCATTGCCCTGATGCTGCTGGTGCCCCCGGCACGCCTGCAAGCGTTGGAGAAGGAGCGTTGGGCGGCGCGCTTTCGCAGCCAGTTTTTCGTCGATTACGGGCTGCGCATTCCCGAACCGCGGCTGCGGGCCAGCGAGGCGCTGCCGGTCCATCAAGTGGCGGTGCTGATCAATGAAGTGCGCGCCGAGCAGTTCGATATTCATTTCGAGCACTGGCGCCTGCTGGATTATTCCCCCGAGTTGGAACCGTTGGGCTTTGCCCTGGTGCGCGGCACCGACAGCAATCGCCTGGGCGGCGTCTGGGTTACGGCCGCCGACCGCGAGCGGGTGCAGCAGTTGGGTTATCACCTGCGGCCCGCCGACGAAGAATGTTATCGCTGCCTGGTCACGTTGCTGGCGCGCAACATCCAGGAGTTTTTCGGCGTGCAGGAAACCAAGCAGTTGCTCGACGAAATGGAAGCGCGGTACCCCGACCTGCTCAAGGAAGTCTATCGCCACGTCACGGTGCAGAAGATCGCCGAGGTGCTGCAACGCTTGATCGGTGAGCGCATCTCCGTGCGCAACATGAAGCTCATCCTCGAGTCCCTCGCCCATTGGGCCTCCCGGGAAAAAGATGTGCTGGCGCTGGTGGAGCACGTTCGCGGCGCGATGGCCCGCTACATCAGCAACAAGTTCGCCCAGGGCAACGACCTGCGGGTCTTGCTGTTGTCGGCGGAGTTCGAGGACGTGGTCCGCCGGGGTATCCGGCAAACCTCGGGCGGCAATTTCCTCAACCTGGAGCCGGCCGACTCGGAAGAGCTGATGGACCGTCTCAGTGTCGGCCTGGACAGCGTGCACATCGCCCACAAGGACATGGTGCTGCTGTGTTCGGTCGACGTGCGGCGCTACATCAAGAAACTGATCGAGGGACGTTTCCGGGAGCTGGACGTCATGTCGTTCGGCGAGGTTTCCGAGAATGTCTCGGTCAATGTCATCAAGACGCTTTGAGGAGATCTGCCCCATGTCGCACGCCTTTTTGCAGGCTGTTGAAACGCTGGATGAGCAGCCGTGACGATGCATGTCCACCTGGAAAGACGGGCGGCCCACCCCTTGCGTTTGAGCGGGCCATTGATCGAAGCGGCGCTGAGTGAGGTGGTGGTCGGCGAAATCTGTGAAGTGCGCCGGCATTGGCGTTCGCCCCAGGTCGCAGCCAGGGCGCAGGTCATCGGCTTCAAGCCCGGCGCGGTGCTGCTCAGTTTGCTGGGCGAGGCGAAAGGCTTGTCCCGGGAGTCGATGATCGTGCCCACCGGCTCGACTTTGCAGTTGACGTGCAGTGACGCCTTGCTCGGCAGCGTGGTTGATCCCCAGGGCGTTATCGTCGAGCGCCTGGCGCCGTCGACAGCGGTCGCCCAGCGCGATTGTGCGGTGGATGCCGACCCTCCGTCGTACCAGCAGCGGCGCCCGGTGGTGGAGCCGCTGCGCACCGGTATTCGTGTCATCGACGGCTTGCTGACCTGCGGCGTCGGCCAGCGTATCGGTATTTTCGCCGCCGCCGGTTCCGGCAAGACCACCTTGATCAACATGCTGATCGAACACACGGACGCGGAGGTTTTTGTCATTGGCCTGATTGGCGAACGTGGGCGTGAAGTCACCGAGTTCATCGAGCATCTGCGCCAGTCGCCCAAGCATGCCCGTTGCGTGGTGGTGTTCGCCACGTCGGATTTTTCCTCGGTGGATCGCTGCAACTCGGCGCTGCAGGCCACCACCATCGCCGAGTATTTTCGCGACCAGGGCCGGCGCGTGGTGCTGTTGCTGGATTCGTTGACCCGCTACGCCCGTGCGCGCCGCGACCTGGCCTTGGCCGCCGGTGAAGCACCGGCGCGGCGGGGTTATCCGGCCTCGGTGTTCGATGCCTTGCCGCGCCTGCTGGAACGTCCGGGCGTGACGGCGTCGGGCAGCATCACGGCCTGGTACACCGTGCTGCTGGAAAGTGACGACGAGCCGGATCCGATCGCCGAGGAGATTCGCTCCATTCTCGACGGCCACGTCTACCTGAGCCGGGCCTTGGCCGCCAAGGGGCATTACCCGGCCATCGATGTCTTGCGCAGCGTCAGTCGGGTGGCGACGCAGGTCACCACGCCAGAGGTCCGGCAATTGGCGGCCGCGACTCGCGACACCCTGGCGCGCCTTGAACAGCTGCAGGTGTTTCTCGACATGGGCGAGTACAGCCCGGGCGCGGACGCGGCCAATGACCACGCACTGCAACGTCGCGAAGCCCTCGACCAATGGTTGCGCCAGCCGACGGATCAATCCAGTGAGCCAGATGAAACCCTGCGGAGCCTGCATGAAATCATTGCTTGATCGACGACGCCTGCTGGCCTTCAGTCTGTTCCGTCGGCAACGCGGCGAGCAGGCCGTGTTGCGTGTCCAGCGTCAATTGCAGTCGCTGCGCCAGGAACAGTCCGCTTTCGAGGAACAAGAGGCGGCGCTGCAACGTTTGTTGAGCAGCCATCAAGCCAATGATTGTGTGCTGGATCACGGCCAGTTGTTGGCGCTGTTGCGCACCCAGGCGGTCATCCGGCGACGCATCGATCTGCTGCGTGTCGAGCGTGATCGCGTGGATCAGCAGTACCGGCAGGTCGAGCAACAGTTGCAGGCGCAGCGCGAGCAACTGCGTGGGCTGCAACGCAGACACGACAAGTATGCGCGGGGCGTTCAACAGCTGTTGCGTGGGCAGCGGCTTGAGGCGGTGCGCCGCGAAGAGCGAGAGCTGGAAGAGATGATCGGAGTGCGGCGATGAACGAGGTCTTTGCAGTGCCCACGGGGCCGGTCCAGGCCCTGGAACCCGTCGACGAAGCTCCGCTGGATGAGTTGCTGGACCAGCTCGTCCCGGTGCCAGAGGATGAACTGCCACAAGGTGTGCTGGACCTGATGACAGCGCTGATCCTGCCGCGGCGCCCCCTGATGGAAGCTGCCCTGACGCTGGCTGGGCAGGCGATGAAAGTGGGACAGGATATGCTGGCGGTTGAGCGCGATGAAGCCGGGCCGGTTGTCCGGGGTACGGAGGGGACCGAGCCCGCTGGCAGGCGATGGGTTGCTCGGGACACTCTGGCTTTTCCACAGGCAGGCGCGCCGTTCGGCAAGTTGACCCAACCAGGTTTGACGCAGCACCTGGAGCTTGTGGCCTCTGGCGTCGATAAAGCTGCGGTGTCGGCATCGATTGAGCCGCTGGTGGTGGAGCCGTTCACGGCACCCCGTCTCGACGAACAACCGTTGCCCCAGGTGCCGATGAGCGCTCAAGGCCCGCGCCAGACGCCGGCCGTTGCCCCACCGCCCCTCCCTTCACCGGCGCTGCCGCCGGCGCCGCCAATGCTTGAGGTCATGGTCGAGGCGCTGCCGGACACGGGCCGGGGCGTGCTGCAAGTACCGTTCAATAAAGGCGCTGCCAGCGGACAGATAACGATTACCCGGGTGCCCGAAGAACCCACTCGGAACCTGACGCTCAACCCCAGCAATACCCTGGTGTTCGAGCAACTCAAGGCGCCTTTCGAGCTGGCCCGGGAACCGGCCTGGCGGCTGGCCGACAGTGGCGGCGAGCAGTCGCGCCAGGGCTCGCATCAGGCGCCGGATGAGGAGCAGGACGAGCAGGCCGGGGAGCCGGCATGAGCGCGTTGCCGCTACGACGGGTCGAGCCGTTGGCCCATGCCCAGGCCCAGGCGCTTCAACGTTGGCGACGGGCCGGTCGTGGTACGGGGTTGAGCCAGGTGCCAGGGCATGACGGCTATTTGCGATTTTGCGCCCACGGCGACGGCGGCCACTGGCAAGGGTTGGTCGCGGCCCATGACTGGCTGTATCGCGCGCTTCCACAGTTGCAATCGTTACTGAAGGTGGAAACGTCGTTGATGAACATCGTCGAGCTGTTTCGGGCGTTGCCACGCCCCTTGCTGCTGGAGATGGAGGAGCTGCAGTACCGGGCGCTGTCCGACATCGAAGGCGTCGCCCCGGCGCAATTGCCCAGCCGCGAGCTGCCCTGGCTCGAAACCCCGCGGGGGCGCCTGTGGTTGCTGCAACTGCCGCCGACAGCCGTTGCCAGCGAGGGCTTGGGCGTCGATTCATGGCTGGACGATTTGCCGTTGCGCCTGGAGTTGATGCTCGGCATCAGCCACCTGAGCCGTGCCAGCCGGATGCGCCTGGAAGAGGGCGATGTCGTGCGCATCGTCCAGCATTCTCAGCGCTGTTGTCTGGCCGAGTACTGCCTTGGCACTTTCACATTTACCCAGGAGGGTCTACACATGCAACCGAGCGTGACCGATGCCAACGCGGATAACCCGCCAGAAACCGACGCGACGATCGACCTGGCAGCGCTCCCGGTGCGCCTGGAGTTCCTGCTCCCCTGTCATGAAACCGACCTGGCCACGTTGTCGCGCATCATCGACGGACAACTGATCCCGTTGACCGAGGACGCGTCGCGGCACATCGAGGTGCGGGCCAACGGCAAGCCGGTGGCCCGCGGGGAGCTGGTGCAGTTGGACGGTCAGTTGGGTGTCGAATTGCTCCAGGTCTATCGGGCCAGCGCCGATGAATGATGTCTCGCTGATCGCGCTGCTGGCGTTCGCGTCGCTGCTGCCGTTCCTGGTGGCGGCGGGTACTTGCTATCTCAAGTTCTCCATCGTGTTCGTCATCGTGCGCAACGCGTTGGGCTTGCAGCAGGTGCCATCGAACATGGCGCTCAATGCGATTGCCCTGATGCTGGCAATTTTCGTCATGACACCGGTCATGAAGCAGGGCCATGACTACTACAAGCGCGAGGCGGTGGCCTTTACCGATGTCGAGTCGGTGGTGAACTTCGCCGAGAACGGCCTGGGCAGTTACAAGGATTACCTGCGCAGGTACACCGACCCGGAGCTGGCGCAGTTTTTCGAGCGGGCCCAGGCGCTCCAGGATGAAACCGACACGGGCCTGCCTGCCGATGAAGAACTTGTGCCCTCGCTGTTTGCGCTGCTGCCGGCCTATGCCCTGAGTGAAATCAAGAGTGCCTTCAAGATTGGCTTCTACCTGTATTTACCCTTCGTGATCGTCGACCTGGTGATCTCCAGCATCCTGCTGGCGCTGGGCATGATGATGATGAGCCCGGTGATCATTTCCGTGCCGATCAAACTGGTGCTGTTCGTCGCGCTGGACGGTTGGGCGCTGCTGTCGACCGGGCTGGTCAAGCAATACCTGACCTTGCTGGCCTAGGTGCACCGATGAACGATCTGGTCTATGCCGGCAACAAAACCCTGTACCTGATCCTGCTGATGGTGGCCTGGCCGATCATCGTCGCCACCGTGGTCGGCCTGGTGGTCGGGTTGATCCAGACCGTGACCCAGTTGCAGGAGCAGACGCTGCCGTTTGGTTTCAAGCTGGTGGCGGTGGCTGCGTGCCTGTTTTTGCTCTCGGGCTGGTACGGCGAGACCCTGTTGGATTTCAGTCGTGAAGTTATCCGTCTGGCGTTGAGCTAGCCGATGTCGGTGGCGTTGTTTTTCGACCTGTATGGCTGGTTCGCCGCAGCGGTCCTGGGTGTGGCGCGCCTGGCACCGATTTTTTTCATGTTGCCGTTTCTCAACAGCGGCGTGCTCACCGGTGCCCCGCGTCAGGCGGTGATTGTGCTGGTGGCGCTGGGGTTCTGGCGTTATATCGGTGTGCCTACACCCGCCCTCGACAGCCTGGCGTTCCTCGGCCTGGTGCTGCGCGAGGCGAGCATCGGCGTGCTGTTGGGGGTGTTGTTGTGTTGGCCGTTCTGGCTGCTGCATGCCATGGGCAACCTGATCGACAACCAGCGCGGCGCCATGCTCAGCAGTACGGTGGATCCGGCGAACGGTGTCGACACCTCGGAGCTGGCGAATTTCCTGCAGTTGTTCGCGGCGGCGGTGTTCCTCGAAGGTGGCGGCATGCTGTTGATGCTCGAAACCGTCGCGCAGAGCTACCGCATTTGTGCGCCGGCCAACGACTGTGCGATGCATTTGCCGGCCATCCACGCACTACTGGATCTGCTGGTGAGCAAGACGCTGGTGATCAGTGCGCCGGTGGTGGCGACCTTGCTGGTCAGCGAGGCGCTGCTGGGTTTGCTCTCGCGCTATGCGCCGCAGATGAACGCTTTCTCCGTGTCGTTGACGGTCAAGAGCCTGGTGGCGTTGGTGGTGCTGATGCTGTACTTCGGCGTGCATCTGCCGGACGAAGTCTTGCGCATGGGCACGATGGCCGATGGGCTGGCGCAGTCTCTGGGCGGCGGGGAGGGCGGCCATGTCATCCAGCGCCTCGAAGACTGAAAAGCCCACCGCCAAGCGCTTGCGCGATGCCGCGCGCAAAGGGCAGACGTTCAAGGCCAAGGACCTGGTCATCACCTGCCTGACCCTCTGCGGCATCAGCTACATGGTTTTCAACAGCTCGTTGGTCGAGGTCATGGAGGTCTACCGGCGGATCGTCGCCAGCGATTTTGACGCTGACCTGCAAGCCTACTCGGTGATGCTGGTGCTGGTAGGGCTCAAGGCGTTGTTGCCGTTGCTGCTGGTGTGCGTGCTGACCAGTGCGCTGCCGGCGCTGTTGCAAAGCGGTTTTGCGTTGGCCAGCGAAGCGTTGAAACTGAATTTCGGTGCATTGAACCCGATCAATGGCTTCAAAAAACTGTTCAGCCTGCGCACGGTCAAGGACACGTTCAAGGCGCTGTTGTACCTGGGCTGCTTCGTCATGGCGCTGTGGATCGTCTGGGCCACGCAACGGCAATTGCTGTTCGCCCAGCTCTTCGCCCAGGCACCGGATCTGCTCGCGATCTGGGGGCATCTGTTGCTGGTGCTGGTGCTGGCGTTCCTGGCCTGCATCCTGTTGGTCGTGGTACTCGATGCCCTCAGCGAGTACTGGTTGTTCATGAAAGACCAGATGATGGACAAGGACTCGGTCAAGCGTGAGCACAAGGAGCAGGACGGCAACCCGCAGATCAAGGGACGCCGTCGCGACCTGCACATGGAGCTGCTATCGGAGCAGGTCAAATCCGACGTGCGCAGCTCGCGCATGATCATCGCCAACCCGACCCACATTGCCATCGGCGTGTATTTCCGCCCGGAAATCACTGTGCTGCCGTTCATCTCCGTGATGGAAACCAACCAACGTGCCCTGGCCGTCCGGGCGTACGCCAAGGAGGTCGGTGTGCCGGTGATCAACGACATCGCCCTGGCCCGACGGATCTTCCAGACCCACCAGCGCTACAGCTTCCTCCAGGTTCAGGAGATCGAGGAGGTGCTGCGCCTGTTGATCTGGCTGGAGCAGGTCGAACAGGCCTGAGGCCGACGCTTCTTCGAGACAATTCCTATCAACTATGCCGTACACCTGTGGCGAGGGGATTTATCCCCGCTCGAGTGCGCAGCGCTCGCCGCTTTTTTTGGGGCTGCTTCGCAGCCCAGCGGGGATAAATCCCCTCGCCACATGCCGCAGGACAGCCTTGCCAGTCCAGGGGCGAACCCCACGCGGATGAGCGCAATTTGGCAGCGTGACCTATCGGTGTTTTGGCCCAATGCACCGGTCAGCGACGCTGACGTTTTTTCAGGAGTGTGGCTGATGAGTCGCAACAACAAACAAGACGAGCAGGTGGCCCTGGACGTCGTCGACGCGGTGCTCGGTGGCGCGGCGTTGAAAGACGTGCAAGGCCTCAGTGACGAGCACATGGACAGTCTCTATGCCTTCGCCTTCCAGTTCTATGAACAGGGGCGGCTGGACGATGCCGAGAAGTTCTTTCACTTCCTGTGCATCTACGACTTCTACAACAGCCATTACTGGATGGGACTGGCGGCGGTGCACCAGCTCAAGCAAAACCACCAAAAGGCAATCGACCTGTATGCCATCGCGTTCGCCCAAGGCAAGGAGGACTACCGGCCAATGCTGTACGCCGGCCAGTGTCATCTGGCCCTGGGCAAGGTTGGCAAGGCCCGATTGTGTTTCGAGTACGTGCTCGAGCAGGCCGCGCAAGAAGATCTGCGCGAGCAGGCCAAGGTCTACCTCGACACCCTGGCCAACATGGAACTGCATGGTTCGGAGGACTGAACATGACTGACATTGCAAGCACCCGTAGCGCTCTATTCCCAGGGGGGATGAGCCGCACCGAAGCCTTTGAAAAATATGGCCCGGCTGCCAGCAAGGCCGCCAGGACCACGGATTATCAGGAAGCCGGTCGCAAAGCACTGGCGGACCTGATGTCAGTGAAGTACGAGGGGCACGATGGCCCGTTCGCCGCCGGAACTGGCCGCCCCGTGTTGCACGCGCCGCCGCCGCGAGCCGATGGCAACAAACAGGAAACCAATGGCGACCTGTTCACGCTGTTGATGGCGATGATCAGCGAGCTGATCGGTGAGGTCGACGTCAACAAACTGAAAAACCGTCTGGCGATGCTGCAGAGCATGGCCAGCGCCAGGCAGCAGGGCCAGGCCAACCTGTCGGCGGAGTACGCCGCTGCTGTCCAGGCGCTGGCCGATGCCGAGGGCCAGGTCGGGAACAGTCAGGAACAGCTCGACCAGCTGCGCGAACGCGTCCTGCATTTCCAGGGGCTGCTGGCCGACAGTGAGGCGCGACTGGCGCAGCTTGATCCCGAGTCGCCTGAGTACGCCCAGGAGCTGGCCCGCCGTGAGCAACTCCAGGGCGAGGTGGCGAGCCACACCCAGGCTTTCGACACGGCCGTGGATGCGCACTTGAAGCTGATCGAGGTCGCCAATGCCTTCGCCAGGACGTTGAGCGGGGTCGTCGCCAGAGTGGTGGTTTCCAGCGTCAGTGATCCGGCCAACAAGGAAACTGACGAGAAAGCCCTTAGCAGCAGTGCCCTGGCATTGCTCAATCGCTTGAAGATCATCGAGTTGCTCGGTGAGGCGGCGCAGAACAAGGAGGAGCTCAGCCAGGAGCTGTTCCAGGAGATGCAGTCCAGACTTCAGGAGCACATGAAGCGTGAATCGGATAAATACCTGGAACAGGTCCGCAAGGCCGAGGCCCTACAGAAAACCATGGGCTGCATCGGCAAGATCGTAGGCGCAGTATTGTCCGTCGTCGCCATCGTTGCCGGGGTCCTGACCGGCTGCGTGCCGCTGATCGTGGCAGGGGTGGTTGGCATTGCGATCATGTCTGCCGATGCGATAGTCGAGAAGGAAACCGGCAAGTCGTTCACGGCCGAAGCCATGAAACCGGTGACGATCGTCATGCAAGAAGCCATCAAGCGGTTCTCCGAGATCTACACCCAGCTGCTGATAGACGTGGGGGTCGACGAGGAAAAGGCCAAGGAAATCGGGCAGGTCGGCGGCATGATCCAGGGCGTTGTCTCGACGCTGGCGGCAGTCGCCCTGGTGGCCGTCGCCGGGGCGCAGGTGGCCGGGCCGGCGGCCAGCGCCGTCGCCTCGAAACTGGCCTCGGTGGCCTCCCAGGCCACTCCTGCCGCGATGCAAGCCATGAGGCAGGTGGCGACGTCGGTCGGCAAGACCCTGACGCAAATGCTCACGCAACTGCGCGGGTTCATCACCAACGGCGCCGATGCAGCCAAGCTGGCCGGTTACGCCGCGAAGCTGGAAATCGCCCAGGCCGTCACCGAATTCGGTCATGTCGCCGCGCAAGGCGTAATGCAAATCAAAAGCGGCCACCACCAGGCCCAGGCGGCCGTGCACCTGGCGGATGTGCGCGTGCGCATGGCGATCAGCGAGGAAATCAGCGCCTACCTCACTCAGGTGGTCGAGAACTACGGCCAGGCGATGCAGGAACGAACCCGCCAGATCGAACAGGTATTCGCCGATCTGCAACGCAGCCATTCCGCCAGCCTGCAAATGGCTCGGCGTATTTGAAACCCACTGGTAACAGGTATCTATGATGATCTCTATTCATGCTCCAACCCTCAGCGGTGTGCTTAAACAAGATTCAGTCGACGACGCGAGGCTGAGCGAGCGGACCGCCCAGCAACAGCTCTCCAGCGATCTTGAAGGCAGTTTCTTTTCGAACCCGGTGGTGCTCAACCGGATCGTCGCAACGCAGATACTGCGTAGCGACCCTTTCACGGCACCCTCGGCGGCTCAGCTCAAGGATGCAATCGATGCCTACCAGCCCACTCAATCGGATTGGGAGGACTTGGGCGTTGCTTTGACGCTGCTCAACGATGAAGTACGCAACGACCTGATATTCGACCCGGGTGCCTGGGAAAAACACGCCAACGTACTGGTGGCCGCGATCATTGCGCTGAACGTAGCCCGCGTGACCAACGCGCAACTGCGCGGCCATTTCACGGTCATGGCTTCCGAGGCGGCCAAGGCCCAGGGCGCGGCGATTATCGAGTCAGGCCAGGCAGCGTTGTACAGCGCCATCACTGGGGCAGTCGTCTCCGGGGCCGTTGCCGGGTTCGCCATGGTCAAGACCTTGCACGGTCATAGCCTCAAGCATGCGGATATCAATCTGCACAAACGCAACGCGATGGAGGCCGGCAACCTTGAGCGCGATCTCAAGCGTGATCGCTATCGTGACGACTGGGATCCGCAAACCCACTACAAGATCAACACGTTCGATGATTTCGGCCGCATCAAGACGGTCGATTTCCAACCCAAGGGCTCGTCACTGCCGACGGAGCAACAGGCTTGGTTCGACGCTGAAATCCTCAAGGCCCAGAAAGTCGGCCAGACCTCCGACTGGCTGAGCCAGATGGGCAGCAAAGGCATCGAAAAGAAGCTGGAAATAGGCCGCGCCCTCAGCGCCATGTCGATGAACCTGGGCCAAGTGCTGTCGAAGCTCGTTGGCTTGAGCGAGCACACCGCCCGTGAGAAGGACGTTCTGCAACAAAGCGCACAGAACAGCCAGAAAGCCCTGAGCGACGAAGTCAGCCAGAAGGACGCAGCCGAAGCGGCGTTGCTGCAAAAACTGATGG
Source organism: Pseudomonas sp. NFACC24-1 (assembly GCF_900115235.1). NCBI lineage: Bacteria > Pseudomonadati > Pseudomonadota > Gammaproteobacteria > Pseudomonadales > Pseudomonadaceae > Pseudomonas > Pseudomonas sp. NFACC24-1. Next base: position 340,581 of record NZ_FOVS01000001.1, on the reverse strand, counting down.
AGATCGTGATGCAGCTGTTCCAGTCCCGTGCCGCCATCATTCAAAGCCTGACGGCTTGAGAGGATCTGACCTGATGATCATTCACGGTTCCACATCCACCCACCCGCAACCCGTCGACCTGTGTACTGCGAGCCCTGCACCGACACCGCCTGAAATGCCGGCTGCCAATCCAGTCGTCGCAAACCCTGCGGCGTCTTTGGAGCGCTCGCTCAAGACCCTCGATCGTCATCTGGAGCGTGCGCTGATCTGCTCGCAGGAAATCACCCGGGCCGCCGACCGACTGGCGGCCGAAGGGCCGGAGAAAGGCGCCCTGGCGAACTTCGTCGAACAGACCCACGCCAAGCGTATTCGCGCCGAAATGTGGACCCTGCAATTGCGCCAATGCTGCGCCGTAATAGCCCACACCCTGGAAACGGCGCCGCTGAATGAAACACAGCGCCAGCAACTCGATGACCAACAAAGCGAAATATTGCGCAGCCTCAAGCAGTCCATCGAGCAGAGCGCACCGCCGGAAATCGCCGAGGCCTTGGATGCCACGATTAATTCCTCGAACGACTTCTTTGAAAAGCTCCTGGAACTGATCGACCTGATCAAGAACGGCTACCTGGCCGGCTACGAACACATCATCTCGGCCTACTCGGACTTCTTCTCCGACTTCAACACCGAAATCACCGCGATGATGAAGGATTGGGTCGAAGGGGTTAACGACGGTAAAGAGGTCGAGTTAAGTGCAGGCCCGTTGCGCGAGGCACTGGAAAAACTGATTGCAAAATATTCCCTGCCCAACCCTGCCGCCATGCTCTTTCCGGCACCCCCCGATACCGGAGCGAGCAAGGAAGAGGCGGAAAAATGGCTCAAGGCGCTGGGCCTGCCTGACAGTTGCCTTCAGCAGAATCCCAAGCCGAACGGTCCCTGGTGTGTGGTCATCGATCTCGGGCCTTTGAATGTGATGCACAACGGGCTGAAGGATTATGGCGACAAGGTAAAGCTCGATACGGCCGCATTCAACGCCTGGCAAACCGGCTTCAACGCCCAGGAGGAACTTCTGAAAAACAGATTGCAGTCCTTCACGCAGAAGTATTCGAACGCCAACGCTTATCACGATAACTTCAATAAGACTTTGTCGGCGCATTTGAATCAGTTTGGGGATATGTTGCGGGCGATGTTGAATTTTTAATGCTCCTGAATAAGCGGTGACCAATGAATTCGTCAGTGACTGAAAGATGTGTCGAAACAGAAGTGATAAGGCTGCTGTCCGGTTACTTTTCGACGGTGCCGAGGAGCCTCAGTGGTAATTCGCGGTTAGTCGAGGATCTGAATTTTGATTCGGTGGATCTAGTGGAAGTAGTCATGCTTGTTGAAGGAGTATTTAAGGTTGAATTGTCTGCGGATGAAATAGAGCGATGGAGGTTTGTGAGCGATATTGTTGGATTGGTAATGGCAAAAGAAAAAGACTAAATTTAATTTTGGTAGTTTGGTTGAGCTGTGGTGAAATAACTGTTTATGGTCTTGTGAGGGGGGTAAAGCTTTCCGTATGTTCTGGTCAATTCTATGAGTGTTTGACTGTGTTAGTAAGTGCGAATGCTGGTGCGCGCCTCTTTAGTTGACTTGTCTTGCGGATTAATAAAAATAAGTACATAGAAGAGCTGATAAGATTGCATATCTGTTTGCCATGTTGACACTCAAAAAACGAAAAGCGTAAGAGTTGTTTCTAAGTTATTGTTGCAGTTGTTTGTTGTGTCAAGCCACGTGAGGACGGCGACGCCTCACGTGGCTGTTTTGTCTTAGTAATAAGGCATTCAAGCCTATAGAGAGTATTTAGCTAGCAGTCTGTCTGCGGTTGATGCCAATCTGGAGCCCTAGGTCAGGCGCGAGCATTTGCAGATCTCGAAAGTTTTCTAGTCGTTCCCTGTTCTTGGTGGCGCCAATCTATTATCTGCTTTTCGGATGCGTGAAATTCGATATTGGACCCAGAAAATTCCAAGTCAGGATGCTGCTGTTGCAATGACTTTAAAACTTCCCCATGGCTTTGATGGAATAGCACGAGCTGCTCGGAGCCTTCCGGGCAGTAACGCTCCGTGGCGTCCGCCATTCGCTTGTATAGATCAGACTGATTAACCACAGCGAGATTGCTAGGAACATAAGGGCGATTAGCGGCGACCGCTTCAGCGATTGGGAATGTTTCCGAAAAAGTATGGTATCCGCCAAAGTTCATGAAAGCTGCTATACCTAATCCAGCAGGCAGTACCAGCTCTGCGTTGCCATAAATTCGCTGCGGGTTCAATGTGGAAAGTGCTAACAAAATATCACAAGTGCCACCTGAATGTGCACCGGCGGAGGGTAAACCTTTTAAATTGCTTTCCATTGCAAATGTGCCGAAAAGCTGCCAGCGATTGATACCTGTGCCGTGTAACATCGCATACTGGTCCAACATCTCTGCTATGCCTAGCTCGGCATAGGCCTCCGGAACATTTTCCATGTCTAGTTCTGACATCGTAAACGGTCTGGTGAGATCTGCTATGGGCGCATTTTCACGGGCGATTGCATTAATATTCTGATTACGATCACCTAGTGCTGCGCGCAAGGCCGCCTGTTCAGCGCTATCAGGGTCAACCGTATTCTGCACAACTTGACCAAAACCTAATCCAAATTTGGCAGCGTCTTCATAAACGCCATTGACACGTCGTAGTTCTCCGTCTAATTCGACCATTGGCATACGTTCGCTGCGGGCCCGACTAAGCGGACTGTCAAAGGTAGGTGTACGGGTTTTACTAGAAAACTCTTTAAATCTATCGAAGAAGTCGTCTGCCTGAACATCGAAAGCAGCCTCGCGCAGCAAGGCGACGCACGCTGCAATGTTGGCTTCCTTATGTTTCGCATATAGTTCAGGATGACCTTGATTTTCCACCGGATTCATTAATTGCCAAACTGTAGTACCAAAAGCACTTAGGGCTCGGATCTTGGTCAATAATTCAACGTGGCTTTGTTTGCCTGATCCGTCGAGTCTACCCTGTAATGGTGTGCTCAGAGTCTCCACAAGCCATGGGTGAAATGCTTGATCGGAAGTCATCTGCCGACCAATTTGATCTGATTGTGTTGATAAGGGCTGAATGGAATCATTTAATAAACTCCGTAGAGTTTGTTCCTTTCCTTGAAAATACACGAGGGTTTCTCCGGCGCGACTCTGTTCGCTTAAACCTCGCTGCAAAAGTATCGCTAGTTCCTTCGCATGTTCGTCGAACACATCACCTATTTTACCTGGCTGGCCCAGCAACGACATACTGGCACCAGCCTCAAAGAATTTACTGTTGCTAATGGCCTGCTTTTGCGCATCTGAAAGAGTTACTCCCTCTGGACTGCTCCTCGCGACACTTTCCGGTTTACCATTTGCATCCATGCCATAGATTGCATTCAGCGATGCGCCCGATCTGGAAATGAACATGTTGTATCCTCTTGAGAATGTTTTTACATACTGAAATAAACGCTTGGTTCGCGCATTCAAAAAAAGCTCATTGCTGTCTCGGTATTCACATCTTTCTCTTTGACATTATCAGTCTGATGTTATGCTTTTTTGAAGCATGAATAGCCGACGCTTAGTGGTGATGGGGTTCCAGCTGAAGCAGGTCCTGAGAAATGAAAATGTCGTCAAAGGGGGAAGCGGTGAAGCAAGATTATTAAATAAATCTGTTGGAGAATTTTCCTACATTTGTTGTTGTGTTTTCTTCAGTAAACTAGGTGATTGCCCTACGGAATCCCCCCACACATCTTCCTATAGTCACGCAGCTCGTCATCCCGAGCCTGTCTACCCGACAGGCTCGATCGCGCTTCAGTAACTTTCTATAGAGAAGTTTCAAAGTATGGACAGTGCAACTGATCAACCGCTGGTCGAGTCATTCATTTTTGACCACTGGCTATTGCAAAGCGATGGAACGCTGATGCGAGATGGACAAGGAGTTCATGTTCCCCCCAAAGAGCTGCACGTACTGCGCCTGTTGTTGAAGTCGGCGGGTACGGTCGTCAGCAAGGATTATCTGCTGGACCATGTCTGGCCTCGGATGGATGCCGCAGAGGAGTCGCTGACGCGCTGTATCTACGCCTTGCGCAAGTTGCTCAAGGACAACAAGGACTACATTGCGACCGTCTACGGCCAGGGCTATCGGTTCACCGGGCCGGTGGTCGAGCTCGACGGGGCGAGCCAGGGGCAGGCGGTGGGGCCTTCGCTGGCGGTGTTGCCCTTTCGCCACTTGGACGAGACGGCGGCGCTGGATCTGCAGGATGTGCTCATCCGTCAGTTGAGCACAGCGTTCGGCGAGGCCTTGCATGTGATGCCCTCTGGGGTGATGGCGGCCTGTGGGGCTTCGCACGATGTGCGTTCGCTGGCCGGGCGGTTGTCGGCGGATTATTGCTTGAGCGGGCGGTTCATCGGTGTCGGCGGGCAGCGCCATTGGTCGGTCGAGTTGATCCGTGGCAGCGATCAGGCCCTGCTGCATGGGCAGACGCTGGATGCCAGCGACACCGGGGAGGCGCTTGGCGTCTTGACCTGTATGGTCGCCCAGCGCGTACCCGGCTTGCGTCCGGTGGGGGAGCGCTGTGGGTCTTATGCGGCGGCGGTGGCGTATCTCAATGGCTTGTGCAGCGTGCAGCAGCACACCGCGCAAAGCCTGCGCGATGCCGCTGTGCTGTTCAGGCAATGCCTGAAACTCGATGCTGGCTACGCGCCGCCCTGGTGCGGCCTGGCGGATGTGTGGTTAGGGCAGTTGCTGATGGGTCAAGGGGATCAGGGGCACGTCATCGAAGAGGCTCACTCGGCGGTTTCCAATGCCTTGGCGCTGGACCCGGGCAGCATCCCGGCATTGACGCGCCTGGCATTGCTCACCAGTTTGCGCGGCTGCGAGCAGGCGGCCGAGGTGCTGTTCCGTCGCTGCCTGTGGTCGGCCGATCAGGTTGACGTGCTGTATTTTCAGGCCTGGCATCACTGGTTCTGGCGACGCAACGAGCAGGCGGCGCAGTTGATCGACCAGTGTCTGCGGCATGACCCCGGTTGTGTCCGGGCGCAGATCCTGCGAGTGCGCATTCATGAACAGCTGACGTGGATCAGCGAGCGGCGCCTGGCATGAAGCGGCGCGGGAACAAATGGCTATGCTTGCCGATGTGCCTTGGCTTGGGGCTGGGCATGACCCAGGCGCACGCCTGGTGCTGGAGCGAGGCAGGGCGGTTGCACGCCATCGAACCCGAGTTGCTGCAAGCGATTGCGGCAGTCGAGTCGGGCATGCTGCCGGATGCCGTCCACCACAACAGCAATGGCACCCGCGATATCGGCCTGATGCAGATCAACAGTATCCACCTGCCTCGATTGAAGGCCCAGGGCATTACCGAGCAGCGCCTGTTGCAGGAGCCTTGCCTGTCGGTGGAAGTCGGTGCGCAGGTACTGGCCGGATTCATCGCACGCTACGGCTATAACTGGACGGCGGTCGGCGCCTACAACGCCGGCAACTCACCCCATCGCCAGGTCGCGCGATTGCGCTATGCGCGCAAGGTCTGGCGGCGCTATCGAGTGCTGACCCAGGGCCAGCCAGAGCGATCATTGGTCGATGTGTCGGATCGATGAGCTGAACCGCAGCCCTCTCAAAATCACTTAACAGGTGGCCCTATTGTGTCGCCAGGTGCTGGGGCCGTTTCGCGCCCCGGCGGGAGCAAGCTCCCCCGCCACAATGTGCATGCCGCAGGGGCGTGATACTTCGTGAAACGATCGGTACGGGAATCTGATCCCCTGCAAGGCGCAACCGGCAGATTTCGATCAGGAAGCCTGTTTTCGGGGTGCCTACCATGGCGGCTCATTCCATTGCCCTGGAGCTTGGACGGTGACAGTCCCGACGGCCACCACGCTACAGCCTTGCGTTCTGCGGATACTCAATGGTCCGTTGCAAGGCTGTGAATTCCCGCTTGGCGAAGGCCCGACCCTGTTCGTGGTCGGGCCTGTGGATTGGCTCGGGAATGGCGCGCCTGGGGCCAGCGTTCCCGAGGAAGCCATTTTCGTTCCTCTGGAGGCGGGCGGCTGCAATTTCGAGGTGCTGGCCGACCAGGCCACGGCAGACGGCTTGCCGGTGCGGTTGCTCGGCGATTCAGTCGCGGTACGCCACTGCGGGTTTCAGACCCGGGTGCAGATCGGTGCCTTGCACATCGCCTTGCGCCCCGAGGATCAAGCTTGGCGTGCCGAGTGTCTCGACCCATCCCCCTTGTCGCCAACCGTTGCCACTGCGTTCATCGATGGCCGTGGTCACTGGTTGCGCTGGGCTGGCTGCGGGCTGGCGTTGGCGGCGTTGGTCGTAGTGGTCGGTTTCTGGACCATGCCGGGGACCGCGCCTGAAACCGATGTCCGTGCGTTGATTGGCGGCGCCAGTGCGCAGGTCCAGGTGCTGCCGGGGCGTGATCGTTCGGTCTACGTGTTCGTGGCTTCCGAGCGTGATGCCGGTTGGAGCCGACAGGTGCTGGCGCGCCACGGCACCCTGGACGGCAGGGTGTTGGTGAAGGATCAGGAACGCCGCCGACTGGAGCAGGTGTTGATCGACCACGATCCGCAATTGGCCTGGCATTTCCTCGACCTCAGGGATCCAGCGTTGCCGCGTCTGCTACTCAGCGGGCAGCGCAACCTGCTGACGCCCGACCGGCAGGCAAGCCTGATTGATACGTTGCGCGCGGCGGCGCCTTATGCCCGTGACGTCCTGCTGCAAGAACAGGATGACCAACTGCTGGTCGGTCTTGCACAGGCCGGTTTGCAGCGTCTTGCACTGGCTTTCAATCGGGTCGAGCACGAGGACGGCGTCACGTTCGCCGTCGTGGGCAACCTGCAGGATTCCGAACTGGCCGCCGCTCGCCAGTATGTCGACAGTTTTTACCGGCAATGGGGTGATCGCTACGTGCATTTCACTGTCGCGCTCAAGGACGACTCGCTCAAGGGCAATTCGTTTCAAACCGGCCCCCAGGGCTACGTCAAGACGGGGTCCTCGTCCTGGCATTTTCTAAATCAGACAGAGTAGGTGACGCATGGCTGGTATCGGACTCCCCATCACATTTCCCGATGATTTTCTCGGCGAGCAGGCGCAGGCATTTGAAGTCGGCGCGCAGAAGCTCAAGGAGGCCCTGGACATTGCACTGGATAAGCTCAAAACCGATGCTTCGGACCCGGGGCTACTGGCGGCTTATCAGACGGCGTTTTCGTCGTACACGGTTTTCCGCAACGCCCAGACCAACACGATCAAGGGTTTCAAGGATATCGACATGGCGATCATCCAGGCGGCTCGTTGACGCGGGTTCCTTTTGACCGGCCATCGCCCGAGGCGATGGCCCTTTTCATGAGTGCATCGTATGTCTACCAATTTTTCTCCTGCCCTTGTCCACGGTGCGAGCCTCGTTGAACTGGACGGTCCCCAGGAAGGCCCAGTCGTTTCCCTTGAAGCGCGGTTGATCGGGGCGTTTGCCGCTTCGGCCGTGGACAGCGGGCGCGAGGTTGCGGCCATCAACCAGTTGCTGCAGCGTCCGGACATCGGCAACCCCGAGGTATTGGCGCAACTGCAGGAGCTGACGGGGCAATACAACGTGGATATCAATTTGCTCAACGTGCTGGTGCGCAAGGCGGTCGGTACGGCAGAAACCCTGTTGCGTGCGTCATGAGGCCGGTTGTCTTGCTGCTGTTGTCGTGTCTGCTGCTGTCGGGCTGTCGCCAGCCGACTCTGCTGGAAGGGCTGGACCAGCACCAGGCCAATGAAGTGCTGTCGGTCCTGCAACGCAACAACATCACGGCGGTGAAAATCGACACCGGCAAAGCCGGCTACGCGGTGAAGATTGACCCGTTGGATTTTTCCGCCGCCGTCGACCTGCTCAATCTCTATTCGCTACCGTCCCGGCCCCGCCTGCAGGTGGCCGAGATGTTCCCCAGCGACGCCCTGGTGGCCTCGCCCCGTGCGGAAAAAGCCCGGTTGTACTCGGCGTTGGAGCAGCGTATCGAACAGTCGCTGGCGATGCTCGAAGGTGTGGTTTCAGCCCGGGTTCATGTCAGTTACGACCTGGATGCGGGCGAAGGCGGGCGCAAGCCACCGCCTGTTCATCTCGCGGCGATGGTGGTGCATGAGCGGGATGTCGAACCGCAGTTGCTCATCACCGACATCAAGCGCTTTCTCAAGAACAGTTTTGCCGCCGTGGAATACGAGAACGTTTCGGTGGTGCTATCCAGGCGCTCCCAGACCCAGCATGTGGCACCAACCGCGGTCGTCCCCCGGGGGCCATCGAGTTGGCCGTGGCTGCTGGCTGCGGCAAGTGGATTGTTGTTGGCTGGCGGCGCCTGGGCTTATCGACAGGCCATGGGCAGGGCGGCGTGATGTCGGAGATTGACCGCTTGCAAGGGATTCTCGCCGAGCCCCTGGGGTATCTGCACCCTCAGCGCCTGGTGCTGCCGGCGGGATTCGACGGGCCCCAGGCGCGCAGCGTGCTCAACCGGATCGTGCTCGAGGGCCTGCAGTTGCAAGGGCCGTGGCCGCCGATAACGTTGAGTGGCGTGGCGAAACAATGGGTTCGTCATTGGTGGCAATTGCCCTACATCGCCTTGCTGCTGGGTGCCTATCGCCTGCGGTTCGGTCTGGCCCGGGGCGCGGCGTTGGCGTGCCTGCCCATGTCGGTCCGACGATTCGCCAGCTACAACCTGGGCCTTCGAGGCGACCTCGCACTCCAGTGCCCCGCCGTTTCAATGGAGCAGGTCGAAGCGGCCGGTCTCAATGCCCTGTGGAGCTGGCACGAACAGGTCCCCGTCCCGTTGCTCGAACGCCTGGCCTTGCAATTCTCCGTGCCCGTCGTGCAATTGCAGCGGCACTGGCCGCTCATGCAACCCGATCCAACCCTTTTCTTTTTGGCGGTGCAGCATGCTCGACTCCATCCGCTCCCTGACTGACCTGCCTGTGGGCGAAGACGTGCGCCTGGCTCGCGAAGACATCGTCGCCGCCCGTCGTCGCCATGCCTTGCAACTCGAAGCCCGGCGTCGGGCGCGTGAGTGCATCGAGCAGGCCCAGCGCGATGCGCAAGCGATGCATGCCGAGGCATTCCAACGGGGCTATGCCGAAGGCATTCTGCGCGCCACCGGGCATCTGGCCGAAGGCTTGCGGAACGGGCAATCGCTGGGTCTGCAATTGCGCAACGCGCTGGCCCAGGCCGCTCGGGACCTGCTCGCCCAAGCCCTGGAGCAACCCCAGTGGCTGGATGAAATGCTCCAGCGTTGGCTTACCGCGCAACCGGGCGAGACTGGCGCGGTACTGCATCTGCTATTGCCGCAGCATTGCCGGGAACGCGGCTATGAATGGCGCGAACGCCTGCGCCCGTTGTGGACCGGCGACCTGCTCGTGCACTACCACCCGCACAACCGCTACGTGCTGCGGCTTGGCGATCAACTGCTGGAGTTCGACGTCGAAGCCACCCGGCAACGCCTGGAGCCCCGCTTGATGGCGCGCATTGCGCAGTTGCCGGAGACGGTTCGCGTCCTGGACCAAAGGGCGACCCAGGCGCTTGAAGCGTTGTGCTCAAGCTTCACCGGGCAGGCAGCCGAGGCGATGCACGACCATGAAGATTGAATCGTCGATTGCTCCAATCGCCTTTGAGCGCGGCGCGGATGCTGCGGTGCAGAGCCTGGAGTCGCGCCTGTTGGCGGCCCATCAGGGGACGAGCCAAGGCAAACGTCCGGACCCTGAGTTCGAGCATCTGTATCAGGTGCTGCTGGCGATGGAAGGGCAGGGTGAGAAGGCCATCCATGAATTCCTCCGTGCACTGCGGGGAGCGGACGGAGAAACGGCGGCCTATCCCACCGCCCAGGCGCTGATGGCGGTCACGCTGCAGGTGCTGGTTCGGTTGAAGGAACAGGGGTTGGAAAAGTCGCAGCTTTACCGGGAGGTCAGCGGTGCCAATGGCCTGGCGTTTGCGGTGGACCTGTTTGTTAAAGGGTTTATGCGGGATGTGTTTGAGCCTATGGGGGATGAGGCTTGGGAGATGAGTGAGTGGTAGGTGGGATGCACTTGAGGAATATCGCCCGTGGCGAGGGAGCTTGCTCCCGCTGGGCTGCGTAGCAGCCCCAAAATAGGGCCGCTACGCGCTGGTGCGCCAGCCCGGCCCAGCGGGAGCAAGCTCCCTTGCCACGGTTGGCATCGGCTTGATTGACCAGCGTCAATTGAGATGCAAGCCTTTGGCAGCAGGCAACTTATCCAGCTTTAGGATCAGTGCGTGCGTTGACGTAGGCCGTGCCGGGGCGTACGGCGAACACAACGGCGGCGACACAGACATTGGCGATATGGTTAACCGTTTCTTTGGAAATCGGCAGCTTCGAAAGGTGACGGGACGTTCCGATGACCACAGCCATGATCATTTGGCCCACGGAGGTTCTTATCGCATCGGTGGACAGGAGTTGATTCGCTGCCTGCTCGGCGGTGGGAATTCGGAAGGAGGTGGGAGCGACCCGAAAACCATTTTCCGAGGGTTCTGCTTGTAACGCGTGCACCGCTTCGCCCATGAATACTTGGCCGAAGACGTCAGCCAGGCCGTTGAGGACGGCCCGCCATAGGTCATGTCCCAGCATTGGGGCCAGGGAGTCGACCATTTGGTTGACACGGTCTTCGACTGAAAGATCTGCAGATAGGGTACTGGCCTGTTGTTCCACCCAGGCCGAAAGTTGCGAGGCCAGGCCCTGTTCTTCAGGTGGTGATGACTGGTTACCCTGGGCCATGACATACCCGGGGCCGGAGTTTGGCGCGAGGTAGTTCATGCCGGTGAAGGACAGGAACTGGAGAATGCCATTGATCAGGCCAGCGGCTGCCGTACCGCCAGGGCTGGCTTTTGCATTGTCACCGGTAGGGCAGAATAGGGCCACCAGATCCTGGGCAACCGTGTAGAACGCCATTGGCGAGCCAAAGGAAGCCAAGGCAGAGAGCGCGGCGGGCGCGGTGGCGGCGACGGCGAAGGTCATGACCCATAATGCGAGCGTAAGGAGACGCGCCAGGCGCGTGTCCTGATTTGCGGTGCCGTTGTACTCGTCCCTGATCGCACCGAGGACATTTAGCAGTGGTCCGAACATCTGGACGACTGTGCCGATCACGCTGCGTGCCAGTGGGGAGGTGCCGTTGGATTGGAGCAGTTTTTCCAGGGCGAACCCGACCAGTTGTCTGATCACCGTGAGAGTGCCGGTGACTAGGCCGGAGCGCAGGCCGGAAATGGTCAGGTTGCTGGCCCAGCGTCCAAGATTGCCTTCGAATTCGTTGCGGCTCAGCTTGCCCAGCTGTTCGCCGAGGTATTCGAGAACCAGCTGGCCTCGGTGTAGGAACGAGTCGGGAGAGTCTTTGAGGTCTGGCAGGCCGGGAATGGTCACAGCGATTGTTGACGTATCGGCGCCGTCAGTCTCACCCTCCACCAATAGTAGGAATTCCCTGGCAAATCTCTCAATTTGAGTATCCTCGTTACGCTGCCGCTCATTAATGATTTCATGGAGTGCTTTGTCGACGCTCATCAGGGCGAACTTCAAGTCTGGCGCTGAAAGCTCGGTTCGCTGCTCGGCCGGAATATCTTCATTGAGCATTTCAATGATGATGTGGGACGAGCCATCAGTAGTGATGGAGGTGTCCGTTTCATCGCTGCGGATGGATTCATTTGAAAGGGGCCGAGGTATTGCTGATCCAAGGGACAAAACAGTCATTGAGTGATCCTCCGTAGAAAGGGCTAGCGGGTTGCTGCCGTGCAACTACGTGATCTTTTGAATGTTTTCTGCGGCCTCGACTATCAAATAACGCTCCTGGCTACGCGGCGCATCAAAGCTCAGGCGCAGGGTCGATGCCAGGTCCCTCGCCGCTGGCCCTCCTGCCCGGTATAATCCCCGCCACTTTTTATTGCCCAGAGTCAAACCCACCCATGTACACCCTGGCCCGTCAGCTGCTGTTCAAACTTTCCCCGGAAACCTCCCACGATCTGTCCCTGGACCTGATCGGCGCGGGCGGACGTTTGGGCCTCAACGGTTTGCTGTGCAAGGCGCCGGCGAAGTTGCCGGTGACGGTCATGGGCCTGGCGTTTCCCAACCCGGTCGGGTTGGCGGCGGGCCTGGACAAGAATGGCGCGGCCATCGACGGCTTCGCCCAGTTGGGTTTCGGTTTCGTCGAAATCGGCACCGTTACCCCACGACCACAGCCGGGCAACCCCAAGCCACGGATCTTCCGCCTGCCGCAAGCCGAGGCGATCATCAACCGCATGGGTTTCAATAACCTGGGTGTGGACAACCTGTTAGCCCGCGTCGCTGCGGCCAAATACCAGGGCGTGCTGGGGATCAATATCGGCAAGAACTTCGACACGCCAGTGGAGCGCGCCGTCGACGATTACCTGATCTGCCTGGACAAGGTCTACGCCCACGCCAGCTATGTCACCGTCAACGTCAGCTCGCCGAACACCCCTGGGCTGCGCAGCCTGCAATTCGGCGATTCCCTCAAGCAATTGCTGGCCGACCTGGCCCGGCGTCGCGCGGAACTGGCGTTGACCCATGGCCGGCATGTGCCACTGGCGATCAAGATCGCCCCGGACATGACCGACGAGGAGACCACCCAGGTGGCCCAGGCCCTGATCGAGACGGGCATGGACGCGGTGATCGCCACCAACACGACCCTGGGGCGCGAAGGTGTCGAAGGGCTGGAACACGGTGACGAGGCGGGTGGTTTGTCTGGTGCGCCGGTGCGTGACAAGAGCACCCACACCGTGAAGGTGCTGGCCGCTGAATTGGCGGGGCGCTTGCCGATCATCGCGGCGGGCGGGATTACCGAAGGCAAGCATGCCGCCGAGAAGATCACCGCTGGGGCGAGCCTGGTGCAGATCTATTCGGGGTTCATCTATAAAGGGCCGGCGCTGATCCGTGAGTCGGTGGATGCGATTGCGGCGTTGGGTTGATCAGCCGCGCCTGTAAGGGAGTGCAGGTACCCCTGTGGCGAGGGGATTTATCCCCGCTGGCTGCGTAGCAGCCCCTAGGAACTGCCTCGGTATATCAGGTTATTGGGTGAGCATTTTTGGGGCTGCTTCGCAGCCCGGCGGGGATAAATCCCCTCGCCACAAGAATGTTTGCAGCTTGAGTCCTGCACTAATCACCCCCCGATTTTCACGAAACCCCAAGCATTAAAAAGGGCTCCTCGAAGGAGCCCCCTGGGCCGTAGCCCGCCGTCCGGATGGGACGTGCGTGGTTAAATCGATATGGGTGTCAAATTGTCGAGTTCTTGAGTATTAAGCCCTGTGTCAGCCGACGGCGTGAAGTTCGTTGAGTCTGTGGATACCCGCAGTGCCGGTCATACCGTCCCAGTTGTCGCCGCGTCCTTCTCGCCAGCCATTGATCCAGGCTTGACGTACCGACGGTAGAGTAAAGGGGCAAAGCTCACGGGATTTACCACCAACGCCATATTGGTAACCACGTAAAAATGCTCTTTCCAACGGATCACGCTTAAGTCTTCTCATAGGGTGTTGCCCTCACTTGTTGACTGTTACTTAGCGTCGACCTCTATCGAGGCCGGGGCAGAATCATTCTGCCGTTGGTGGCTCGTTGCCGGCGTGACGAGCCGAGGTGTTGACGCCGTTGCGACGTCAACCTGTGTTGAGTTCTAACCAAAGCGTCACAGGGATGGAATGATCGTTTTGTCATAAGCACGTAACAATAAAGATGTTAGGGCGATAAGTAACTTCATGTTCGTAGACCGCTTTTGAGCAAGACCCCTGTATGATCGGCCCTGCGCCAAAGGGGACTGGCTTTGCTTGAATGAGAATGTCCCCCTGTTGCACTCGGGTACTATTCGACGAAAGGGTCGAGTTTTCACAATTTGTTGCACAGAATTTTTTACCTGCCTTCGCATCAAAGCTCTTTTAACCTGAGCGGCGAGGGCGGCACGGCACACTTTCGTGCCACGCGGGTGCTCTTGAGAAAAGCACCTGACTGAACCCGGCCCGGCAATGCGTTGCCCGGCCCACTTAGCCAAAGGCTCTGGAAATCCCATGTCCGATCGTTTCGAACTCTTCCTCACCTGCCCCAAGGGCCTCGAAGGCCTGTTGATCGAGGAAGCCGTCGGGCTTGGCCTTGAAGAGGCGCGCGAGCACACCTCGGCCGTGCGCGGCATGGCCGACATGGAAACGGCCTATCGCCTGTGCCTGTGGTCGCGCCTGGCCAACCGCGTGTTGCTGGTGCTCAAGCGCTTCCCGATGAAGGACGCCGAAGACCTGTACCACGGTGTGCTGGATGTCGACTGGCAAGACCATATGCTGGCCGATGGCACCCTGGCGGTGGAGTTCAGCGGCCATGGCTCGGGCATCGACAACACTCACTTCGGCGCCTTGAAGGTCAAGGACGCCATCGTCGACAAGCTGCGCACCCCGACGGGCGAGCGGCCGTCCATCGACAAGCTCAACCCGGACCTGCGCATCCACCTGCGCCTGGACCGCGGCGAAGCGATCCTTTCCCTCGACCTTTCCGGCCACAGCCTGCACCAGCGCGGTTATCGCCTGCAGCAAGGCGCCGCGCCGCTGAAGGAAAACCTCGCCGCCGCGATCCTGATCCGCGCCGGTTGGCCGCGCATTGCCGCTGAAGGCGGCGCGTTGGCCGACCCGATGTGCGGTGTCGGCACGTTCCTGGTGGAAGCAGGCATGATCGCCGTCGATATGGCGCCGAATCTGCGTCGCCAGCAGTGGGGCTTCACCGCCTGGCTCGGCCATGTGCCGGCGTTGTGGAAAAAGCTCCATGAAGAGGCCACCGCTCGTGCTGAGACCGGGTTGGCCAAGCCACCGTTGTGGATCCGTGGCTACGAAGCCGACCCACGGCTGATCCAGCCGGGCCGCAACAACGTCGAGCGTGCGGGCCTGAGCGAGTGGATCAAGATCTATCAGGGCGAAGTCGCCACCTTCGAACCGCGTCCGGACCAGAACCAGAAAGGCCTGGTGATCTGCAACCCGCCGTACGGTGAGCGTCTGGGCGACGAAGCCAGCCTGCTTTACCTCTACCAGAACCTTGGCGAGCGTCTGCGCCAGGCCTGCCTGAACTGGGAGGCGGCGGTGTTCACCGGCGCCCCGGACCTGGGTAAGCGCATGGGCATTCGCAGCCACAAGCAGTATTCGTTCTGGAACGGCGCCTTGCCGTGCAAGCTGCTGCTGATCAAGGTCCTGCCGGATCAGTTCGTCACCGGCGAGCGTCGCACCCCGGAGCAACGCCAGGCCGAGCGCGAACAGGCCGCCTACGATCAGGCCCCTGAAGTCCCGCAAGAGCGCCAGTACAACAAGAACGGCAACCCGATCAAGCCGGCCCCGGCACCGGCCCCTGTGGTCGAGCAGGCGCGGTTGAGCGAAGGCGGGCAGATGTTCGCCAATCGCCTGCAAAAGAACCTCAAGTTGCTGAGTAAATGGGCCAAGCGTGAAGGTGTGGACTGCTACCGGGTCTACGATGCCGACATGCCGGAATATTCCATGGCCATCGACCTGTACCATGACTGGGTTCACGTCCAGGAGTACGTCGCGCCGAAGTCCATCGACCCGGAAAAGGCCTCGGCCCGCTTGTTCGACGCCCTGGCGGCCATTCCCCAGGCACTGAACGTCGACAAGAGCCGTGTGGTGATCAAGCGCCGCGAGCGTCAGAGCGGCACCAAGCAGTACGAACGCCAGAGCGCCCAGGGCAAGTTCACCGAGGTCAACGAAGGCGGCGTGAAGCTGCTGGTCAACCTCACCGACTACCTGGACACCGGGCTGTTTCTGGATCATCGGCCGATGCGCCTGCGGATCCAGAAAGAAGCGGCCGGCAAGCGCTTCCTCAACCTGTTCTGCTACACCGCCACCGCCAGCGTCCACGCTGCCAAGGGTGGTGCTCGGAGCACCACCAGTGTCGACCTGTCGAAAACCTATCTGGACTGGGCGCGGCGCAACCTGTCGCTCAATGGTTTTTCCGACAAGAACCGCCTGGAACAGGGTG
The DNA here is from genome assembly GCF_900115235.1 of Pseudomonas sp. NFACC24-1. Lineage (NCBI taxonomy): Bacteria > Pseudomonadati > Pseudomonadota > Gammaproteobacteria > Pseudomonadales > Pseudomonadaceae > Pseudomonas > Pseudomonas sp. NFACC24-1. Next base: position 324,587 of record NZ_FOVS01000001.1, on the reverse strand, counting down.
ACGTGATGGCCTGGCTGGAAGCCAGTCGTGACGAGTACGACCTGATCTTCATCGACCCGCCGACCTTCTCCAACTCCAAGCGCATGGAAGGCGTGTTCGATGTGCAGCGCGACCACGTCCAGTTGCTGGACCTGGCCATGGCGCGCCTGGCGCCTGGCGGTGTGCTGTATTTCTCCAACAACTTCCGCAAGTTCCAGCTCGAGGACAACCTCGGCGAGCGCTACGCGGTGGAAGAGATCACCGCCAAGACCATTGATCCGGATTTTGCCCGCAACGGCAAGATCCACCGTGCCTGGAAGATCATGGCACGTTGATCGAAGTCTGATTGGATCCATGAAGCCTTGTACTTCAAGGCTTCCAGCCGCATTTGAGACTGGCTAAAGTGATGGCTAATAGCTATAACTTAGGCTGTGTCCAGGGCTGTGCCTATGCCTGGCTCCATTCTGAGTTGCGTTTATGGCTTTGCATCAGGTGCGCCCCAGGATCCTGGGCTTTATCAGCGAAGATGTGTCGGCCTGGCTGGTGGCTTTTCTGGTGCTGCTGGCCGGCACCTTCTTGACCGGCTTGCTGAGCTGGGCGATGACAAACCTGTTCAATCAGCAGTTGCGCCAGCGCTTCGAGTTGCAAGCCGAGGAGCGCTTCAGCCGCATCGAAGAACGCTTCCAGGACGAGGAAGAACGTCTCGATGGCTTGCGGCGGTTCTTTGTCAATTCGGCAGGGGTTTCCAACGCGGAATTTCACGGCTACGTCGAACCGCTGTTGCGGCGCACCCTGGCCTTCGCCTGGGCGCCACGGATATCTGGGCACCTGCGACAATCCTTCGAACAAGAGACGCGAGGCCGGGGGGACGACACCTTTGCCATCCGCGAGGTCGACGATGGCGGCGGCCTGCGGCGTGCCGCCGAGCGGGACGAGTATGTGCCGGTGTTGTACCTCCAGAGCCAGCCGCTCTCAATGTCCCCCCTGGGGTTCGATCTGCTTTCCCATCCATTGCGTCGGGCCGCGCTTGAGCGGGCGGGTTTGCTTGGTACGGTGGTGGTCTCGCAGCCGTTGGACCTGATGGGGGTCGGACCGGACTTCGCCCGGGGCGTGTTGCTGGTGGCGCCGGTCACCCGAGCGGCGGCCAAGGAACCGTTCGGTTACGTGGTGGCGGGTATCAACATGCGTCAGCTGGTGGGCGATGGCTTGCCGACCGCTGGTCATGACAACCTTTCGATGCGTGTTCTGGACCAGTCCACGGACGACCGGGGGGAAGTGCTGTTCGATTCCCTCGACGCGCCGGGTGACAGTGGTTTGTCGCAGACCCGCCTGTTACGCCTGGCTGATCGCGACTACCGCGTGGAGTTGCGGCCCAGCCGGGTGTTCCTGTCGACCAATCGCTCTTCGGTCACGGGCACGGTGGTACTCGGCGGCTTGCTCAGCCTGTTGCTCAGCGCCTTGCTCTATGTGCTGGTCAGCCAGCGGCAGCGGGCCTTGAAGCTGGTGGAGCAACGCACCCGTGAACTGCGCGCCCGGGAGCAGGAGCTACGCGGCACTCATGGCCAATTGCGCGGCGTGCTGGATGCCGCGACCCAGGTCGCGATCATCGCCACTGACCTGCGCGGAGTCATCACCACTTTCAATGTCGGCGCCGAACAGATGCTCGGTTACCCGAGTTGCGAGGTGTTGCAAAGCATGACCCTGGAGAGCCTGCATGTGCCGCGGGAACTCCAGGCCCGGGCCGCCCAGCTCGGCGCGCGTTTCGGCAAACCGATTCCCACCTGCCATGCGATGCTGCTCGAGGGCGGTGAAGAGGGGGGGCAACAGGCGCGGGAGTGGACCCTGGTACGCCGCGATGGCAGCCACCTGACCGTGAACATGCTCGCCACACCCATGCTCGATGAGCAGGGGCTGTGGGTCGGGCACCTGGCAATCTGCATCGACGTCACCGAACGCAAGCGCGTCCACGAAGCGCTGGCGGCCCGTGACTTGTTGTTGAAAAAGCTCAGCGCCCATGTGCCCGGGGGGATCTATCAGTTCAGGATGGACTTCAATGGTCGCTTCAGCGTGATCTATGCCAGCGACGGCATCCGCGACATCTATGAGTTGGAGCCCGATGTATTGGTGCAGAACGCCGAGGCGATTTTCTCGCGTATCCACCCCTTGGACAGTGCGCGCGTCCGCGCTTCGATCCGTGCTTCGGCCCACACCTTGAGCCCGTGGCGTGAAGAGTACCGGGTGCAATTGCCTTTGCGCGGCCTGCGTTGGGTGCGCGGCGAGGCTACGCCCGAGGAGCTGCCTGGCGGCGGGGTGTTGTGGCACGGCTACATCTCGGATATTTCCGACCTCAAGCGCGTGGAAGAAGAACTGCGGGCGTTGTCCGTGACCGACGCCCTGACCGGCATTCGCAATCGCCGCTATTTCCAGGAGCGCCTGACCTCGGAGATGGCGCGGGTCGAGCGCGGTTCCGGTGGGCTGGCGGTCATCATGCTCGACATCGACCACTTCAAGCGCATCAATGACCAACATGGCCATGCGGTGGGCGATCGGGTATTGCAGGCAGTCTGCCAGCGCATCGCCCAACGGATGCGTCGCACCGATGTGTTCTGCCGGTTGGGTGGGGAAGAGTTCGTGGTGCTGTGCCCGGACACTGACAGCGACAGCGCCTATTCCCTGGCCCTGGAGCTATGGGAAGGCTTGCGGGCTGCGCCCATCGAGGATGTGGGGGTGATCACTGCCAGTTTCGGCATCGCCACTTGGCGCGCCGGGGAGGGCGCCGATGCGTTGCTGCTCAGGGCCGACTCGGGTGTGTACGCGGCCAAGCAGGCCGGGCGGGATCGGGTCGAGACGCAGCTGGGTTAGCCGTTTTGGCGGGGTGTATCGGGCAAAATGTGGGAGCTGGCTTGCTCTCACACTTGACCTTCAGTGGACACAAATCCCCTGTGGGAGCGAGCTTGCTCGCGATAGCGCCAGGTCAGTCACATCCCTATCAACTGGCCGACCGAATCGCGAGCAAGCTCGCTCCCACATTGGGCTGTGCGCTGGGTCAGAGCACCGAAGCCGTCTGCGGCAGTTTCGGCTGGCGGTACAGGTCCAGCAGCACCTGGTCCAGCACCGACGAAGCGCCCCATGGCTTCGGATCGTTGAGGATCGCCACCACCGCCCAAGTGTTGCCATTGATGTCGCGGCTGTAGCCGGCGATGGCGCGGACGGTGTTCAGGGTCCCGGTCTTGACGTGGGCCTCGCCCGCCATGGCAGTGGTCTTCAGGCGTTTGCGCATGGTGCCGTCGGTGCCGGCAATCGGCATCGAGCTGATGAACTCCGCCGAATACGGGCTGCGCCAGGCGGCTTGCAGCATTGCCGCCATTTCCCGGGCGCTGACCCGTTCGGCGCGGGACAGGCCGGAGCCGTTCTCCATCACCAGGTGCGGCGCGGTGATGCCTTTCTTGGCCAGCCACTGGCGCACCACCCGTTGCGCCGCCTTGGCGTCATCACCATCGGCTTCGTTACGGAACTGCGCGCCGAGGCTCAGGAACAACTGCTGGGCCATGGTGTTGTTACTGTATTTGTTGATGTCGCGGATGATCTCCGCCAGGTCCGGGGAGAACGCCCGGGCCAGCACCTTGGCGTTGCTCGGGGTCGCGGCCAGGCGGTCCTTGCCCTGGATGCTGCCGCCCAGTTCCTTCCAGATCGCCCGCACGGCACCAGCGGTGTAGGTGGCATGGTCCAGCAGCGACAGATAGGTCTGGGAGCTGCAACCGTCACCGAGCTGGCCGCCAACGGTCACCGTCACGCTGCCGTCCGCCTGTGGCACCGGGTTGTAGCGCACGCCGCCGGCGCATTGCTTGGAATTGACCGCCTTGACCTGGTTTTCGATGCGAATGCTGGCAATCGGCGGTTCCACCGACACCAGCACCCGGCCGCCGTCATTGCGCGCGACGAAGCGCAGGGCCTTGAGGTTGACCAGCAGGGAGTCGGGCTTGACCAGGAACGGCTTGTTTTCGTCGTTGCCGTCGTCGTTGAACTCGGGCAGTTGCGGCTGGATGAAGAAGCTGCGGTCCAGGACCAGGTCGCCGGTGATCTGCTGCACGCCGTTGGCGCGCAGGTCGCGCATCAGCAGCCAGAGTTTTTCCATGTTCAGCTTGGGATCGCCGCCGCCCTTGAGGTACAGGTTGCCGTTGAGAATCCCGCCGCTGAGGGTGCCGTCGGTGTAGAACTCGGTTTTCCACTGGTGATTGGGGCCGAGCATTTCCAAGGCCGCGTAGGTGGTCACCAGTTTCATGGTGGAAGCGGGGTTGACCGAAACGTCGGCGTTGTACAGGGTCGGAGTGCCGGGGCCATTGAGCGGCACCATCACCAGGGACAGGGCGTCATCCTGCAGTTTGCTGGCCTTGAGGGCCTTTTGCACATTGGGCGACAGGGCAGTGTTGATCGTGGCGGCGTGGGCGGTGACAGGGAGGGCCAGGGGAAGAAGAAGGCTGGCCAGAAGCAGTGGACGCAAAGATTTGATCATTTGAAATAGAACCCTGCGGGCGAGGGGGGAAAAAACGAGGACATGAAAATGAACGTCCTCAACGGTCATGAAAGTGTCGGCATTATGCCCCAAGCCGCAACGGCTTGGGCCGTGCCTGAGCCCTTCGGCTGCTATTTTTTACCGACGGTAGGCCGATACGCCCGATCAGTCGGGCAATCGACGCATCAAACTGGTAAAGTGCCGGCCGTTATTACTTATGAGGATTGTTCCAATGGCGACTAACCGTTCCCAGCGTCTGCGCAAAAAACTGTGCGTGGATGAATTTCAAGAGCTGGGTTTCGAACTGAACCTGGATTTCAAAGAAGATCTGGCCGATGAGGCTATTGACGCTTTCCTCGACGCTTTCCTGAAAGAAGCCATGGAAGCCAACGGCCTGGGCTACGTCGGCGGCGACGACTACGGTCTGGTTTGCCTGCAGAAGCGTGGCTCGGTCACCGAAGCGCAGCGCGCTGCCGTTGAAGCCTGGCTCAAGGCCCGTCCTGAGCTGACCAGCGTGGAAGTCAGCCCGCTGATGGACGTCTGGTACCCGGAAAAGCCGATCAATCCGGTCGCTTGATGGTCTGAATCGGCAGCCCGTTCTTCGGGTTGCCGATCAAAAAGATCGCAGCCTTCGGCAGCTCCTACAGGATGTACGCATTCCAATGTAGGAGCTGCCGAAGGCTGCGATCTTTTTTTAGGCGCTACGCCAGTTCAGAATCACCAGGGTCAACACCCCCGCCACAATCCCCCAGAACGCCGAACCGATGGAGAACAGCGTCAGCCCCGACGCCGTGACCATGAAGGTGATCAGCGCTGCTTCCCGTTCCTTCACTTCGCTCATGGCGACGCTCAAGCCATTGATGATCGAGCCGAACAGCGCCAAGGCCGCGATGGACAGCACCAGTTCCTTGGGCAGCGCCGCGAACAATGCGGCCAGCGTCGCGCCGAACACCCCGGCAATCCCGTAGAAAACCCCGCACCAGACCGCCGCCGTGTAGCGCTTGCTGCGATCTTCGTGGGCGTGGGGGCCGGTGCAGATGGCTGCGCTGATGGCGGCCAGGTTGATGCCATGGGAGCCGAACGGCGCCAGCAGCAGCGAGGCAATGCCGGTGCTGGTGATCAGTGGCGAGGCCGGCACGTTGTAGCCGTCGGCCCGCAGCACGGCGATGCCGGGCATGTTCTGCGAGGTCATCGCCACCACGAACAACGGAATGCCAATGCTGATGGTGGCCGCCAGGGAGAAGTGCGGCGTGGTCCACACCGGCGTTGCGATTTCCAGGGCAAAGCCGCTGAAGTCCAGCAGCCCCAGCAGGCCCGACAGTGCCGTGCCGATCACCAATGCCGCCAATACCGCGTAGCGAGGCGACAGGCGCTTGACGATCAAGTAGGTGAAAAACATCCCCAGCACCAGGCCGGTGCGATGCTGGGTGGCGACGAAGATCTCGCTGCCGATCTTGAACAGGATGCCCGCCAGCAACGCCGCCGCCAGCGAGGCCGGAATGCGCTTGACCAGGCGCTCGAAACTGCCGGTCAGGCCGCAGATCGTTACCAGGACTGCGCAGGTAATATAGGCGCCGATGGCCTCGCCATAACTCACGCCGCCCAGGCTGGTGATCAACAGCGCCGCGCCAGGGGTCGACCAGGCGATGGTGATCGGCGTGCGATAACGCAGCGACAGTCCGATGGAGCACACGGCCATGCCAATGGAAATCGCCCAGATCCACGAGGAAATCTGCCCGCTGGTCAGCCCCGCTGCCTGTCCGGCCTGGAACATCAGCACTAGGGAACTGGTGTAGCCGGTCATCATCGCGATGAACCCGGCGACGATGGCCGAAGGTGAGGTATCGGCTAATGGACGAAGTGGCTTGGTCGTGACTTCGGTCATGGTGGGTGATGTTCCTTGTTATAGGTTATGCGTGTGGGAGCAAGCCTTGCTCCCACAGGTGTCACAGAATGGTGGGTTTAAGCCTAAACTCAACCCAACTGCCGATTGCAATACAGCCATGCCCGCAAACAGCCGTACAGTCGTGTTGCCATCAGAGGTTGTGTACAATCGAGCTGTTTTTTACGTGATACTTGCCAGCGACCCGCTGTGCCGTATTACAGTCACGGTCAATTCGCCGCAGTTCTCCCGACTCGAGTGCCCATGAACGAACAGTTGCAGCCCCTCAAGAAACAACCGCGAGCTGGTAAAGCCGGCCGCAGCGGAACCCAGGACGATATTGTCTATGCGCATATCTTCGAGGCCATCCTCGAACAACGCCTGGCGCCCGGTACCAAGTTGAGCGAAGAGGCGCTGGGGGAGATTTTCGGGGTCAGCCGCACGATCATCCGCCGGGCATTGTCACGCCTGGCCCACGAAGGCGTGGTGTTGCTGCGGCCCAATCGCGGTGCCGTCGTGGCGAGCCCGAGTGTCGAGGAGGCCCGCCAGGTGTTCATGGCCCGGCGCCTGGTGGAGCGGGCGATCACCGAACTGGCGGTGCAGCATGCTACGGCCGAACAACTGGCTGAGCTGCGGCAGATGGTCAGCGATGAGCGCGACAGTTTTTCCCGTGGCGACCGCGGCGCCGGCATCCGTTTGTCTGGCGAGTTCCACCTCAAGCTGGCCGAAGCGGCGAAGAACGCCCCGCTGATCAGTTTCCAGCGCAGCCTCGTGTCCCAGACGTCGCTGATCATCGCCCAGTACGAAAGCGGCAACCGCTCCCACTGTTCCTACGACGAACACACTCAGTTGATCGACGCCATCGAGGCGCGCGATGCGACGTTGGCGGTGGACCTGATGATGCATCACATGGACCACATCGACAGCAAACTCAACCTCGACGAAGAAAGCGCGTCGGATGACTTGCATGCGGTGTTCTCGCATTTGTTGCAGAGCAAGAAACCGGGGCGGTCGACCGCTAAGCTTTGATGGGTTGAATCAGCCTGATCGTTCCCACGCTCTGCGTGGGAACGCAGCCCGGGACGCTCCGCGTCCCAAAAGCCGAACGCAGAGCGTCCGTTGAGGCATTCCCACGCAGAGCGTGGGAACGATCAACAGCCAATAAAAATCTACCGCTGATGCACCAACCTGCCGGCCGCATAAGTCTGCGCCACTGTCCGGTCATCCCCCAGCGTCATCAACACGAACAACCGCTCGGCAATGTCCTTGGCCTGCTTCAGGCGATAGCTCAGCAGCGGCGTGGCGTTGTAGTCCAAAACCAGGAAATCCGCGTCCGTCCCCGGCTGCAACGTGCCGATCTTGTCCTCCAGGCGCAGGGCCCGGGCGCCGCCGAGGGTGGCCAGGTACAGCGACTTGAACGGGCTCAGCCGCGCGCCCTGCAACTGCATCACCTTGTAGGCTTCGTTCAGGGTGTGCAGCAGCGAAAAACTGGTGCCGCCACCGACGTCTGTGCCCAACCCTACGTTCACCTTGTGCTTCTCGGCCATCGGCAGGTTGAACAGGCCGCTGCCGAGGAAAAAGTTCGAGGTCGGGCAGAAGGCGATGGCCGAGCCGGTCTCGGCCAGGCGCGCGCATTCGTCGTCGCACAGGTGCACGCCGTGGGCGAACACCGAGCGCTCGCCGAGCAGCTGGTAGTGATCGTATACGTCCAGGTAACCCTTGCGCTCCGGGAACAGTTCCTTGACCCATTGCACTTCCTGCAGGTTCTCACTGATGTGGGTCTGCATGTACAAGTCGGGGTATTCCCCCAGCAATTGACCGGCCAGGGCCAGTTGTTCCGGGGTGCTGGTGGGCGCAAAGCGTGGGGTCACGGCGTAGTGCAGGCGACCCTTGCCGTGCCAGCGCTCGATCAGCGCCTTGCTCTGGGTGTAACTGGATTCGGCGGTGTCGGTCAGGTAGTCCGGGGCGTTGCGGTCCATCATCACCTTGCCGGCGATCATCCGCAGGTCGAGCTTCTGGGCTACTTCGAAAAACGCGTTCACCGACTGCGGATGCACGCTGCCGAACACCAGCGCGGTGGTGGTGCCGTTGCGCAGCAATTCCTTGACGAAAATATCCGCCACCGCGTCGGCGTGGGCCTTGTCGGCGAACTGGCTTTCGCAGGGGAAGGTGTAGGTGTTGAGCCAGTCCAACAGTTGCTCGCCATAGGCGCCGACCATGCCGGTTTGCGGCAGGTGGATGTGGGTGTCGATCAAACCTGGGGTGATCAGCGCGTCCGGGTAATGGGCGATTTCGATATCCGCCGCCAGGGTCGGCAGCAGGTCATGGGCGTGGCCGATGGCGCTGATCTGGCCGTTCTCCACTACCAGCAAACCGTCTTCGAAATATTCGTAGGACGCTTCGATACCTACTTCGGCCGGATCGGCGAGGCTGTGGAGCAGGGCGGCGCGGTAGGCTTTGCGTGTCAGGGGCATGGGAATTCTCAAGGAGTGTTCAACGGTTCGCCTGGCTGCGGCGCGAGGCCGGCAGCAGCTTGGCAATCGGTTCGGCGCGCACGGTGTGCTGGCCGAAATCGGCGTTATAGGTGGCGATGATTTCGCCGGCGATGGAGATGGCGATTTCCACAGGCAACTTGCCTTTGACTTCGCCGATGCCCATCGGGCAACGCATGCGTTGCAAGGTGGTGCTGTTGAAACCACGATCGCGCAGGCGATGTTCGAACTTGACCCGTTTGGTCTTCGAGCCGATCAGGCCGAAGTAGGCGAAGTCGTTGCGCTTGAGGATCGCGGCGCTCAGTTCCAGGTCGAGCTGATGGTTGTGGGTCATGACGATGCAGTAGCTGCCGGCGGGCAATTCGTCGACTTCATCCAGGGGCTCTTCGGTGACGATCTTGCGTACGCCGTGGGGCAAGTGTTCGGGGAATTCCGCCTCCCGCGAATCGATCCAGCGTACCTTGCAGGGCAGGCTCGCCAGTAGTGGCACCAGGGCGCGGCCGACATGGCCGGCGCCGAATACGGCGATCTGCGCCTGGACCTGGCCCATGGGTTCGAACAGCAACACGGTAACGCCGCCACAACACTGGCCCAGGCTCGCACCGAGGCTGAAGCGCTCCAGATGGGTATTCTGTTGGCCGCTGGCGAGCATGTTCCGGGCGATCTCCATGGCTTTGTATTCCAGGTGCCCGCCACCGATGGTGTCGAAGATCTGGCTGGCGCTGATGACCATTTTCGAACCGGCGTTACGCGGCGTGGAGCCGAGTTCCTCGATGATCGTCACCAGAACGCAGGGTTCGCCGCGGGTTTGCAGGTCGGCGAGGGCGCTGATCCAGTTGTACATAATTCACCTCGACTGATCGTTCCCACGCTCTGCGTGGGAATGCATCTTTGGACGCTCTGCGTCCGCTCTTCAAACTTCGACGCAGAGCGTCGGGGGCTGCATTCCCACGCAGAGCGTGGGAACGATCATCAAACGGCTTCGGACTCAGCTTCCTCAGCTTTCACGGCCTTCAACCCCCGCATCTGCTCACACCCCCACAACACCCGCTCCGGTGTCGCCGGTGCATCGATTTTCGGTTGATGCCGGTAATCCCCCAGGCTCGCCACGGCGTCCTTGATGGCGCACCACGCGGCGATGCCGAGCATGAACGGTGGTTCGCCCACGGCCTTGGAATGGAACACCGTGTCTTCAGGATTCTTGCGGTTTTCCACCAGCTTGACCCGCAGGTCCAGGGGCATGTCGGCCACGGCGGGAATCTTGTAGCTGGCCGGGCCATTGGTCATCAGCTTGCCCTTGTCGTTCCACACCAGTTCTTCCATGGTCAGCCAGCCCATGCCCTGGATGAAACCACCCTCGACCTGGCCGATGTCGATGGCCGGGTTCAGCGAGGCGCCGACGTCGTGGAGGATGTCGGTGCGCAACATCTTGTACTCGCCGGTGAGGGTATCGACGATCACTTCGGCACAGGCCGCGCCATAGGCGTAGTAGTAGAACGGCCGGCCACGGGCCTGGCTGCGGTCGTAGTAGATTTTCGGGGTCTTGTAGAAGCCGGTGCTCGACAGCGAGACCTGGGCGAAATACGCCTGCTGCACCAGCGCCTCGAAGCTCAGGATGTGATCGCGCACCCGCACATGGCCGTTGTGGAATGCCACGTCTTCTTCGCTGACCTTGTACTGCCGCGCGGCGAACTCCACCAGGCGTCGCTTGATGGTTTCGGCGGCATTCTGCGCGGCCTTGCCGTTCAGGTCGGCGCCGCTGGAGGCCGCGGTGGGCGAGGTGTTCGGCACTTTGTCGGTGTTGGTCGCGGTGATCTGCACGCGGTCCATTTCCACCTGGAACACCTCGGCCACCACCTGGGCGACCTTGGTGTTCAGGCCCTGGCCCATTTCGGTGCCGCCATGGTTGAGGTGGATGCTGCCGTCGGTATAGACGTGGATCAAGGCGCCGGCCTGGTTGAGGAAACTGGCGGTGAACGAAATGCCGAATTTCACCGGGGTCAGCGCCAGGCCTTTTTTCAGGATCGGGCTGTTGGCGTTGTAGCGGCGGATCGCCTCGCGGCGCTCGGCGTACTGGCTGCTTTCTTCAAGCTCGGCGGTCATTTCCTCGAGCATGTTGTGCTCGACGGTCTGGTAGTAGTGGGTGACGTTGCGTTCGGTCTTGCCATAGTAGTTGGCCTTGCGCACCGCCAGCGGATCCAGACCCAGGTGCCGGGCGATGGCATCCATCACCTCTTCGATGGCGACCATGCCTTGGGGCCCGCCGAAACCACGGTAGGCGGTGTTCGACGCGGTGTTGGTCTTGCAGCGGTGGCCGTTGATGGTGGCATCGCCCAGGTAGTAGGCGTTGTCGGCATGGAACATCGCCCGGTCGACGATGGAGGCCGACAGGTCCGGCGAGCAACCGCAGTTGCCGGCCAGTTCCAGGGCGATGCCGTGCAAGCGCCCGCTGCTGTCGAAGCCCACGTCGTATTCGATGTAGAAGGGGTGGCGCTTGCCGGTCATCAGCATGTCTTCGACCCGGGGCAGGCGCATCTTGGTCGGCTGCCCGGTGAGGTGCGCGACGACCGCGCACAGGCACGCCGGGCTGGCGGCCTGGGTTTCCTTGCCGCCAAAGCCGCCGCCCATGCGGCGCATGTCCACCACGACTTTGTTCATCGGCACGCCCAGCACTTCGGCCACCAGCTTCTGCACTTCGGTGGGGTTCTGGGTCGAGCAGTAGACGATCATGCCGCCGTCCTCGGTGGGCATCACCGAGGAAATCTGGGTTTCCAGGTAAAAGTGTTCCTGGCCGCCGATGTGCAGCGACCCCTGGAGGCGATGTTCGGCGCTCGCCAGAGCCGTGGCCGAATCGCCACGCTGGTGGGTGTGGCTGTCGAGTACGAAATGCCGCTTGCGCAGGGCTTCGACCACATCCAGCACCGGTTTCAGGTCTTCGTATTCGACGATGGCCGCCATCGCCGCCTTGCGGGCGGTTTCCAGGTCTTTGGCGGCGACGGCGAGCACCGGTTGGCCGACGAACTGCACGTCATCGATGGCCAGCAGCGGGTCGCCGGGCAGCAGCGGGCCGATGTCCTTCAGCCCCGGAATGTCGGCATGGGTAATGGCGATGCGCACGCCTTCGAAGGCGTAGCAGGGCGCGGTATCGATGCGGATGATCCGGGCGTGGGCGCGGTCCGACAGCCGGGCGTAGACGTGCAACTGGTTCGGGAATTCCAGGCGGTCATCAATGTACTGCGCTTCGCCGGACACATGCTTGGCGGCGCTGTCATGCTTGACGCTGCGGCCTACGCCAGTGGTCAGGTCGCGGGCGAACAGCTCGGCCAGTTCGGCTTGGGTCTTCTCTACGGTGTGGTGGTTAGACATAAGCGGTCACCCGAGTCTCGATGTGCGGCGTTTGCAGTTCGATGAAGTATTTGCGCAACAGGTTGCGGGCGCTGAGCAGGCGGTATTCCTTGCTGGCGCGGAAATCCGACAGCGGCGTGAAGTCCTCGGCCAGGGCCGCGCAGGCGCGTTCGACGGTGCTGTCGGTCCACGGCGCACCAATCAATGCGGCTTCACAATGCTTGGCGCGCTTGGGTGTGGCGGCCATGCCGCCGAAGGCGACGCGGGCGTCGCGGACCACGCCGTTGTCGATGCGCAGGTTGAACGCCGCGCACACCGCGGAAATATCATCGTCCAGGCGCTTGGACACCTTATAGGCGCGGAACGCCTGTTCGGCACTGGCCCGGGGCACGATGATCTTTTCGATGAATTCGCTTTCCTGGCGCGCAGTGACCCGGTAGTCGATGAAATAGTCCTCCAGGGCCAGGGTGCGACGGGTCTGGCCCTTGCACAGCACGATTTGCGCGCCCAGGGCGATCAGCAGGGGCGGCGAGTCGCCAATCGGCGAGGCGTTGCCGATGTTGCCACCGAGAGTGCCCTGGTTGCGGATCTGCAGCGAGGCGAAGCGTTGCAGCAGTTCGCCAAAGTCCGGGTATTCGGCTTTCAGGGCTTCGTAGCAATCGGAGAGGGCGGTGGCGGCGCCGATCTCCAGGCGATCGTCGAAACGCTCGATACGTTTGAGTTCGGCGACGTTGCCCACGTAGATCATCACCGGCAGGGTGCGGTGAAATTGCGTGACTTCCAGGGCCAGGTCCGTGCCGCCGGCCAGCAGGCGCGCCTGGGGATAGGCGTCGTAGAGATCGGCCAGGTCGGCCACGGTCAGCGGCACCAGGCAGCGTTTGTCGCCGCTGTTGAGCTCGCCTGTCTCGGTCGGTGCGATGGCTTTGAGGCGAGCGATGGTCTCGGCCTCACGGGCGTCGAACTGGTCCGGTTGCTGGCCGCAGCAGGCCTGCTCGGCGGCGGCCAGGATCGGCCGATAGCCGGTGCAGCGGCACAGGTTGCCGGCCAGGGCTTCGTGGGCTTTGTGGGCGTCGGGCTGCTCGCTGTTTTTTTGCAGGGCGAACAGCGACATGACGAAGCCTGGCGTGCAGAAACCGCACTGCGAACCGTGGCAATCGACCATCGCCTGCTGGACGCTGTGCAGTTGGCCCTGGTGCTTGAGGTCTTCGACGCTGATCAGTTGCTTGCCGTGCAGGGACGAGACGAAGGTCAGGCACGAATTGAGGCTGCGATAGCGAATACGTTCGCGGCCATTCGCGTCCGTTTCCAATTCGCCCACCACCACAGTGCATGCACCACAGTCGCCGCTGGCGCAGCCTTCTTTGGTGCCCGGTTTGCCAACATGTTCGCGCAAATAGTTGAGCACGGTCAGGTTCGGGTCCAGGGCGTGCTCGCTACGGAGTTCCTGGTTGAGTAAAAACTGGATCACGGAAGGCCTCGCAGACTCATTATTGTTGTATCGACATGGGCCTGAATTTATCAGGTCTGACTTTTCGGTCAATGATTTTCTGACTTAAAGGTCAGGAAAATTTGTTTAGTCGATCAACTGCCGTGTTTGGTCAGTATGGACCCATTGTGGGAGCGAGCTTGCTCGCGATAGCGCCGGGTCTGTCGATGCGTTCATCGGCTGGTGCGCCGCCATCGCGAGCAAGCTCGCTCCCACAGGTCTGGTTCAGGATGAAGAGCTCAAACTTTTTTGCTTATATCGTGCCAAAAACCCGCTGCAGGCCCTGCGCCATGACGTATCGAGTGCGCTACACTGCGCCGCTTGTGCAGATCGAAGAGTTTGAAGGACAACCATGACGTTCAAGGCCCCGGACAGCCTCGCCGAGCAAATCGCCCACCATCTCGCCGAACGCATCATTCGCGGCGAAATGAAGCCGGGAGAGCGCATCCAGGAACAGAAGGTCACGCTGGCGCTCAATGTCAGCCGCGGCTCGGTCCGCGAGGCCTTGCTGATCCTGGAACGACGCCACTTGATCGCGATCCTGCCGCGCCGTGGCGCCCACGTCACCGAACTCACCGAGCACAAGGTGCGCAGCCTCTGCGCGCTGATGAGCGAGCTGTACATCCTGCTGGGCAACGCCGTGGCCCATGGCTGGAAAGAACAGGCCGACATGGCGCCGTTCGTGGCCATCCAGCAGCGTCTCAAGGACGCGTTTGCACGCCAGGACATCCGCACTTTCGTCGATGAAAGCTTCAGCGTGATGCGCGCCGCGTATCCGTTCGCCAACAACCCTTACTTGCAGGAAACCGTCGAGAACCTGCAACCGGCCATGAGCCGTGCCTATTTTCTCGCCCTGGAACAACGCAAGGCTGAGATGGGCGAGTTCCTCGAACTGTTCCAGCGCCTGCTCGCCGCTGTGCTGGCCCGCGATCTGCCGCAGATCCGCATTGTGCTCACGGCCTACGCCCAGCGCAGTTGCGATCTGGTGGTTTCTGCCCTGACGGCGGCCTGACGTGCGGCTCAAGTGCATCAAGTTGGCGGGGTTCAAATCCTTCGTCGACCCGACCACGGTGAACTTCCCCAGTAACATGGCGGCGGTGGTCGGACCCAACGGTTGCGGCAAGTCGAACATCATCGACGCCGTGCGCTGGGTGATGGGCGAGAGCTCGGCCAAGAACCTGCGCGGCGAGTCGATGACCGACGTCATCTTCAACGGCTCCACCAGTCGCAAACCGGTTAGCCAGGCGAGCATCGAGCTGGTGTTCGACAACTCCGACGGCACCCTGGTTGGCGAATATGCGGCTTATGCGGAAATTTCCATTCGTCGCAAAGTGACCCGCGACAGCCAGAACAGCTATTTCCTCAACGGCACCAAGTGCCGGCGTCGCGACATCACCGATATTTTCCTCGGTACCGGCCTGGGCCCGCGCAGCTACTCGATCATCGAACAGGGCATGATCTCCAAGCTGATCGAAGCCAAGCCCGAGGACTTGCGCAATTTCATCGAAGAGGCTGCGGGGATCTCCAAATACAAGGAGCGGCGGCGCGAGACCGAAAACCGCATTCGTCGCACCCATGAAAACCTGGCGCGCCTGACCGACCTGCGCGAAGAGCTCGAACGCCAGCTCGAACGTCTGCACCGCCAGGCCGAGGCCGCCAAGAAGTACCAGGAATACAAGGGCGAGGAGCGCCAGCTCAAGGCCCAGCTTTCGGCCCTGCGCTGGCAGGCGTTGAACGAGCAGGTCGGCCAGCGTGAAGCGATCATCGGCAACCAGGAAGTCAGCTTCGAAGCCCTGGTGGCCGAGCAGCGTAATGCGGACGCCGCCATCGAGCGCTTGCGCGACGGTCATCATGACCTGTCCGAGCGCTTCAATCTGGTGCAAGGACGCTTCTATTCCGTGGGGGGCGACATCGCCCGGGTCGAGCAGAGCATCCAGCATGGGCAGCAACGGCTGCGGCAGTTGCAGGATGATTTGAAGGAAGCCGAGCGGGCGCGCCTGGAAACCGAATCGCACCTGGGCCACGACCGCACGCTGCTGTTGACCCTTGGCGAAGAGCTGAACAGGCTCACGCCGGAGCAGGAAATCACCAGTGCCGCCGCCGAAGAGGCCGCCGCGGCCCTGGAAGAAGCCGAACTGACCATGCATGGCTGGCAGGAGCAGTGGGACAGTTTCAACCTGGCCTCGGCCGAGCCGCGGCGCCAGGCTGAAGTCCAGCAGTCGCGCATCCAGCAGTTGGAAACCAGTATGGAGCGCCTGGCCGAACGCCAGCGCCGCCTGTCCGAAGAGCGCGCCTTGCTCGCGGCGGACCCGGAAGATGCAGCGATCCTGGAACTGAGCGAACAACTGGCGACCAGCGAAGCCACCCTCGAAGACTTGCAGGCCAGCGAAGACGCCCAGGTCGAACGCCTTGAGCAACTGCGCCAGGCCTTGCAATTGGCCTTGCAGAACCAGCAGCAGGGCCAGGGTGAGTTGCAGCGGCTCAATGGGCGCCTGGCTTCGCTGGAGGCCTTGCAGCAAGCGGCGCTGGACCCGGGCACCGGCACCGCCGAGTGGCTGCGCGACCAGCATCTTGCCGAACGCCCGCGGTTGGCCGAGGGCCTGAAGGTCGATGCCGGTTGGGAGCTGGCGGTGGAAACCGTACTGGGGGCCGACCTGCAAGCGGTGCTGGTGGACGACTTCGGCGGCTTCGACCTGTCGGGCTTTACCCAGGGCGATCTGCGCCTGCTCAGCCCGGCCGGCGACGGGGTGCGAATTCCCGGCAGCTTGCTGGACAAGGTCGAGGCCCAGGTGGACCTGTCGCCCTGGCTGGGACAGGTCAAACCGGTGGACAGCCTTGATCAGGCCTTGGCCCTGCGCGGGCAATTGGCGGCCGGCGAAAGCCTGATCAGTCGTGACGGGTATTGGGTTGGCCGGCATTTCCTGCGGGTGCGCCGGGCCAGCGAAGCCGAGAGCGGCATGCTCGCCCGTGGCCAGGAAATCCAGCGCCTGGGCGCCGAACGCGAAGAGCGCGAAGCCAGTGTCGAAGCCCTGGAAAGCGAATTGCAAAACCTGCGGGCGCAACAGCGTCAACAGGAAAACGGCCGCGAACACCTGCGGCGGCTGTTGCAGGATGAAGCGCGCCAGCAAGGCGAGCTCAAGGCGCAGTTGTCGGCCGGCAAGGCCAAGGTCGAGCAACTGGCGCTGCGTCGCACCCGCCTGGAAGAAGAAATCGCCGAACTGGGCGAGCAGCGGGCGCTGGAGCACGAACAGATCGGCGAGGCGCGCTTGCAACTGCAAGAAGCCCTCGATGCCATGGCAGTGGACACCGAGCAGCGTGAGCTGCTGCTGGCCCAGCGTGACAGCTTGCGTGAGCGCCTGGATCGGGTGCGCCAGGAAGCACGTCAGCACAAGGACCACGCCCATCAGTTGGCGGTGCGCCTGGGCTCGCTCAAGGCGCAATACGATTCCACGCGCCAGGCCTTGGAACGGTTGGAAATGCAGTCCGAACGCCTGACCGAAAAACGCGAGCAGTTGAGCCTCAATCTGGAGGAGGGCGAGGCACCTTTGGAAGAGCTGCGCCTCAAGCTCGAAGAGTTGCTCGACAAGCGCATGAGCGTCGACGAGGAGCTCAAGACGGCACAGATCGCCCTGGAGGACGCCGACCGCGAACTGCGTGATGCCGAGAAGCGCCGCAGCCAGGCCGAACAGCAATCCCAACTGATCCGCGGCCAGATGGAACAGCAGCGCATGGAGTGGCAAGCCCTGACGGTGCGGCGCAAGGCCTTGCAGGACCAATTGCTGGAAGACGGCTACGACCTCGACGGCGTGCTCGCCACCCTGGTGGCCGGGGCGAACGAGAAGGACGCCGAGGAAGAACTGGAGCGTATTGCCCAGCGTATCCAGCGCCTGGGGGCAATCAACCTGGCGGCCATCGACGAGTACCAGCAGCAGTCCGAGCGCAAGCGCTACCTGGACGCCCAGAACGATGACCTGGTGGAAGCCCTGGAGACCCTGGAAAACGTCATCCGCAAGATCGACAAGGAAACCCGCAACCGCTTCAAGGATACCTTTGATCAGATCAACGGCGGTTTGCAGGCCCTTTTTCCAAAAGTTTTCGGTGGCGGCAGCGCCTATTTGGAACTGACGGGCGAAGATTTACTCGATACAGGGGTGACAATCATGGCGCGTCCTCCTGGCAAGAAGAACAGCACCATCCATTTGCTCTCCGGTGGCGAAAAAGCGCTGACCGCGCTGGCCCTGGTCTTTGCCATTTTCAAATTGAACCCGGCGCCGTTCTGCATGCTCGACGAGGTCGACGCGCCACTGGACGACGCCAACGTAGGCCGTTACGCACGGCTGGTGAAGGAAATGTCTGAAACGGTGCAGTTCATCTACATCACCCACAACAAGATCGCTATGGAAATGGCCGATCAGTTGATGGGGGTGACCATGCATGAGCCGGGCTGTTCGCGACTGGTGGCGGTGGATGTGGAGGAGGCCATGGCCATGGTGGATGCCTGAACAACCGGTTGTAGGGCTTCTACTCCGAACGCTGTAGGTATTTTTTACCCAGGGGGTTGATGTTCAATTCACAGATTGGGCACAAGCCTATGCGACAGACGGTGTAAAGTTATCTTTGGTCGTGCTAGTTTAATGTCAATTTTTCGTATGCGTGGGCAAAACGCCATTCAGAACATAGAGTTGGCGCCACGTTTTAAAGCGGTTTGCAAATAGCTAAGCCCCTTATTTTTCAGCATTTTTATAGAGGCACGGGATTACATGGAAATCGGTCTGCGCGAGTGGCTGATCGTCATCGGCATCATTGTCATTGCCGGTATTCTTTTCGACGGCTGGCGTCGCATGCGCGGCGGCAAGGGGAAACTGAAGTTTCGCCTGGATCGCAGCCTGTCGAACCTGCCCGATGAGGATGACAGCGCTGAACTGCTGGGCCCGCCGCGGGTGCTGGACACCCACAAGGAGCCGCAACTGGACGAGCACGATTTGCCCTCCATGAGCGCGCCTGCCCGCGAGCCACGGGAGTCGGGCTCCAAGCGCGGCAAGCGCAACAGCGAGCCGTCCCAGGGTGATTTGAACCTGAACCTCGACCTGGATGGTGGGCCGAGCTTCAGCAGTCGCGACGGCGACTTTCCGGATGAGACCAAGACTCCGAGCGCCGACAAGGATCAGGCCCAGGCTGAAGAAGTGCTGGTGATCAGCGTGATCTGCCGCGACCCGGCCGGCTTCAAGGGCCCGGCGTTGCTGCAGAACATCCTCGAAAGCGGCCTGCGTTTCGGCGAGATGGACATTTTCCACCGCCACGAAAGCATGGCCGGTAACGGCGAGGTGCTGTTCTCCATGGCCAACGCGGTCAAGCCCGGTGTGTTCGACCTCGACGACATCGATCATTTCAGCACGCCGGCGGTGAGTTTCTTCCTCGGCCTGCCGGGCCCGCGTCATCCCAAGCAGGCCTTCGACGTGATGGTGGCCGCGGCTCGCAAGCTGTCCCAGGAACTCAATGGTGAACTGAAGGATGACCAGCGCAGTGTGTTGACCGCCCAGACCATCGAGCACTACCGCCAGCGCATCGTCGAATTCGAGCGCCGGGCGCTGACCCAGAAGCGCTGAGGCCAAGGATCGCTGGCCTGTAGGAGCTGCCGAAGGCTGCGATCTTTTGATCTTTCGCTTGAGATTCAAGTGTCAGGGGAAAGATCGCAGCCTCGTTGCACTCGTCAGCTCCTACAGCTCCTACACGCGATCAAAGTATTGAGAATGAGCAGCCCAGGCTGCTCTTTTGCTTTATGAGAGAACACCCATGAACGCCGTCGAAACCCGCATCCAACAGCTGCGCACAGAGTTGGACCAGCACAACTACCGCTATCACGTCCTCGATGAGCCGAGCATCCCCGATGCCGAGTACGACCGCCTGTTCCACGAGCTCAAGGCCCTGGAAGAGCAACATCCGGAACTGGTCACCAGCGACTCCCCGACCCAGCGGGTCGGCAGCGTGGCGCTGTCGGCGTTCAGCCAGGTGCGTCACGAGATCCCGATGCTCAGCCTGGGCAACGCCTTCGACGAAACCACCATGCGTGAATTCGATCGGCGGGTGACGGAAGGTCTCGACCTGCCCATGGGCGACTTGCTGGGCGGTGGCGCGGCGGTGGAATACAGCTGCGAGCCGAAGCTCGATGGGCTGGCGGTCAGCCTGTTGTACGAGGACGGCATGCTGGTGCGCGGCGCCACGCGCGGTGACGGCACCACGGGCGAGGACATCAGTGTCAATGTGCGCACCGTGCGCAACATTCCCCTCAAGTTGCACGGCACTGGCTGGCCACCGCTGCTGGAAGTGCGCGGAGAGGTGTACATGTCCAAGGCCGGCTTCGAGCGTCTCAACGCTACGCAGCTGGAGGTGGGCGGCAAGACGTTTGCCAACCCGCGCAACGCGGCGGCCGGCAGCCTGCGTCAGCTCGACTCCAGGATCACAGCCAATCGGCCCCTGGAGTTCTGTTGCTACGGCATCGGGCAGGTGGCGTCGGACATCGCCGACACCCACATTGGTAACCTCAAGCAGCTCAAGGCCTGGGGCCTGCCCATCAGCCGTGAGTTGAAGCTGGCCCACGGCATCGATGAATGCCTGGATTACTACCGTGACATCGGCGAGCGGCGCAACGCGTTGCCCTACGAGATCGACGGCGTGGTGTTCAAGGTCAACAGCATCGCCTCCCAGCGCGAGCTCGGTTTCCGCGCCCGGGAACCGCGTTGGGCCATCGCCCACAAGTTTCCCGCTACTGAAGAGCTCACCGAGTTGCTGGACGTCGAGTTCCAGGTCGGCCGCACGGGCGCGGTGACTCCGGTGGCCCGCCTCAAGCCGGTGAAAGTCGCCGGCGTGACCGTGGCCAACGCCACCCTGCATAACATGGACGAAGTGGCGCGCCTGGGGGTGATGATCGGTGACACCGTGATCATCCGCCGCGCCGGGGATGTGATCCCGCAGGTGGTGCAGGTCGTCACCGAGCGCCGTCCGGAAAACGCCCGCCCGGTGGAGGTGCCCCAGCAATGTCCCGTCTGTGGCTCCCACGTTGAGCGCACGCAATTGATCAAGCGCAGCAAGGGCCGTGAAACCATCAGTGAAGGTGCGGTGTACCGCTGCGTCGGTCGCCTGGCCTGTGGCGCGCAGCTCAAGCAGGCGATCATTCACTTCGTCTCGCGTCGGGCCATGGACATCGAGGGTCTGGGCGAGAAGAGCGTCGAGCAACTGGTGGATGAGGGGCTGGTGGGATCGCCTGCCGATCTGTATGCCTTGACCTTCGAGCAGGTGGTCGACCTGGAAGGCTTCGCCGAACTGTCGAGCAAGAACCTGTTGGCCGCCATCGTCGACAGCAAAAAGCCGAGCCTGGCGCGTTTCATCTATGCCCTTGGCATCCCGGACGTGGGCGAGGAGACCGCCAAGGTCCTGGCTCGCTCCCTCGGTTCGCTGGAGCGCGTGCAGGCGGCCTTGCCTCAGGTGCTCACGTACTTGCCGGACGTCGGCCTGGAAGTCGCCCACGAGATCCACAGCTTCTTTGAAGACCCGCACAACCGCCAGGTGATCAAGGATCTGCTGCGCCATGGCCTCGAGATCCAGGACCAGGGCGAGTTGGGTGCCGAGTTTTCCGCCAGCACCACCCTGGGTGGCTTTCTCGACAAGTTGCACATTCCTTCGGTAGGGCCGGGTGGGGCGCAGAAACTGGCGGACAAGTTCGGCTCGCTCGAAGGGGTGATGAACGCCGATTGGCTGGACATGCGCCAGGCGCTGCCGGAAAAGCAGGCCAACGCCGTACGGGAGTTCTTCGCCATCGCCGCCAACCGTCAGCAGGCCGAAGCGGCGCAACAGCAGTTGCGCGACTTCGGTATGCACTGGCAAAGCGAGAAAAAAGTCGTCGAAGGCTTGCCCGAAGCAGGGCACACCTGGGTGCTGACCGGTTCGCTGGAGTTGATGAGTCGTGACGTTGCCAAGGACAAGCTGGAGAGTCTGGGGGCCAAGGTCGCCGGTTCCGTGTCGGCGAAAACCCATTGCGTGGTGGCCGGGCCGGGGGCGGGTTCGAAATTGACCAAGGCCAATGAGCTGGGGCTCAAGGTGCTCGACGAAGCGGCGTTCGTGGCTTTTTTGAGTCAGCATGGCATCACGGTTCAATCGTGAAGGTTCCTCGCCACGGTTTATTCGGTGTTGTGACGCAGTGCGGGGGAACGATCCGACACGGAGCATGATCTAGTCTTGCAGGCTCCAGGGAGAGATCGCCATGTACCGCTTCTTCGAACAACTGAGTTCACGCATCGCCGCGCCGTTCCTGGGCGATCGGTCACGAAACAGCAAGGTCTGGCCGTGTCGTTGCGGCCAGTCGTTGTTCTTTCGCAACAGCCAATGCCTGGCCTGCCTGGCGGCCCTGGGGTATCAGCCCGAGCAGAGTCGCCTGTCGTCCTTGCAGCCCGCTGAGCAGCCCGACACCTGGACGCTGGATGCCGATCCGCAAGCCGGGCTGTTCCGCCGTTGCGCCAACCTCGACACCCCGGCGGCCTGCAATTGGCTACTGCCGGACAATGGGCGCGATACCCTGTGCATCGCCTGCAGCCTGAACCGCACTATCCCCGACCTGTCGATTCCGGAAAACCCTGAGCGCTGGTGCAAGGTCGAGATCGCCAAGCGTCGGCTGGTGGCGCAACTGATCACTCTCGGCTTGCCGGTCATCCCGAAAACCGTCGACGAAAACATCGGCCTGGCGTTCGATTTCATCGGCGTCGACCCCGATGGCACGCCTCCGACCACGGGGCATGCCAGCGGATTGATCACCCTCGATATCAAAGAAGCGGACGATGCCCATCGTGAGTACGTGCGCCAGCAGATGCGTGAGCCGTATCGCACCTTGCTCGGGCATTTTCGTCATGAGGTGGGGCATTACTACTGGGATCGGCTGATTGCCAACAGCCACTGGCTCGAGGCGTTTCGCGAGTTGTTTGGCGACGAGCGCGCCAGCTACGCCGATGCTCTGGAGCGTCACTACCAACAAGGCGCGCCGCAGGATTGGCAAACCCGCTACGTCAGCGCCTACGCCACCATGCACCCTTGGGAAGATTGGGCGGAAACCTGGGCCCATTACCTGCACATGATGGACGCGGTGGACACGGCCCTGGGCTTCGGCATGAGTGCCCGGGAGATGGATTTCGACTACCAGCCGTTCCTGCCCGAGACCTTGTACGACGCCGAACACGCAGGCGGCGCGGCTTTCCTCTCGTTCGTCAACGCCTGGATCGAATTGGCCGGCATGCTCAACGAGTTGTCCCGCAGCATGGGCCAGCCGGATTTCTACCCGTTCGTCGTACCGGCGGCGGTGATCACCAAACTGCATTTCATCCATCTGGTGATCCAGGAAGAGGGCGGTCGGGCGGATGAGGTATTGTTGTAGTTTTCTGTGGAGGCAGCTTGCAACCCTGTTGAAGCGCAGATCCCCTGTGGGAGCGAGCTTGCTCGCGATAGCGACAGGTCAGCTTGCAATCATGCCGGATGTGTCGACTTCATCGCAGACACGCTTTGTTCCATAGCAAGTACTTGAACATCTTCAGTTTTTTAATCCGCCGCGAACGGTTGTAACTTCTTGCCAGATAGGTACAATGGCGCGGCTCGCCGTCAGGCGGGCGTCGTTATGGTGACCCCATCGGTCCCCCCGCAACGATTACCCGTGAACCTGGTCAGATCCGGAAGGAAGCAGCCACAGCGGGAACATTGTGTGCCGGGGTGTGGCTGGTGGGGTTGCCTCCATAACGCCCAAGCCTTCATTCGCAAGGTTTGCCAAATTCAAAATTTCTGGTTGTTTTGCTGATCGATACCGATCGGTCCTTTCCGCTGCCCAGGCTTTGGCCGGACAGGGCTATCGGGCGTCAACGTCAACAAGCCGGCCGGTCCTGTGCACCGACAGGACCGGGCCCTGCGGTCAGTACTGAGCCTTCACATACTCGGCAATCGGTTCTTGCAAAAGATCCTGTGGATGATCCCCGCCGAAAGTCGCCCATTTGCTTTTACCGGACAAGATCGCAGATCCCAGCGGCTGTGCGCCAGTCGGGCCGTAAATAGCGAGTTTCACTTCAATCTTGTCGGGGAGGCCCGACCATTCCGTGGCGCGTTCTTCCCAATGCAGGATTTCCGGGATGACGTAATAGCCCGAGGGGCTGTTCTGTCTCAGGCAGCTCAATTCACGGCACGCGCCCACTACCGTCACACGGTTGGTGTAATAGGAGAAAGCCGTCTTGACAGCGGCGGCTGTCATATCGCCGGAGGCAGGGTAGGGTGTTGTTTCGTAGCGGCCGTCGACCGGTATGGCGATGGTGACGGGCATTTGTCGATCAAGTTTTCCCGGGTTGGGGAGTACGTCTTGTTGCGCGTATTTGGCGGTGCAGCCGGTGGCGAGTATCGAGACCAGAATGATCGAAAGTTTATGCACGGAATCCCCTGGGATTTTGTTGTGTCGACGAGTCGGTGAGCGTCATCGGGACGCAGGAATCAGCGCGTCGATAGTCCGGGTTCGTGGCAAGCGCTGTCAACGTGACATTATGTCGTGCGTCATCCTCGGAATAAGACAGGCGAGCAAAGAGAAGCCTGGCCTGTCTCGCCTCGACAGGCCAGGCTGCTCTTTCACTGTGTCAAGGCTTGGACAAGGCCTGGTCCACGGCTGCGATCAGCTTTCCCAGGTCCTTCGGGGTGGCTTTGTGTATGACACCGAACAGGTACGCCCGCTGTTCGTCCTCATCGGCCATGTCGGCAAAAAAGGCTTTCAGTTGCACATCCAGCACATTGGCAAGCAGGAACAAGGCTTCGACGCTGGGGGTGTAGGTGCCGGTTTCGAAGCGGCTGATGGTTTTAGGGTCAAAACCGGTTTTTTCGCCAAGTTCAGCCTGAGTAAGCCCCGCTACTTTGCGGTAGCGTCTGATGGCCGGACCCAAACTCGAAATTTGCATCGCTTAATTCCCATTTAGAATCAAGAACTTAACGATAGATTTTCGCATTAGGCAACCGCTTGATCCATCACCTTGCTTTGCAAAGTGTGATGTGTTTCGTAGAATCGGCCTTTGGCACGGGTATTTGGTGACCTGCTTTTCGAAGCCGAGGTGCGCGCGGGGGCCGGGCCTTGTGTTCTTGCCACGATACAAGGCAAGGGCTGAAGCGCTCCCTTGGCATCGCCAGGACCCGCGCTCCAGCTTCTCTCAGAGTGTTTGAGCCTAGTTGATTTTCGCCTGTCTTGAAGGCGGTGCAACCGCGCGCGACAAATGAGCCTGACTCATGGATGACTGCTTCGATGGATAAGAAGTACCGCAGGGCCGTTGACGCCGCCGCGATTTTTTCCGAGACCGATCTGAGCGGGCGCATCACCTACGTCAACGATCAATTCTGCAGTCTTTTCGGTTACCGGCGCGATGAGCTGCTGGGCGCGAACCATCGCCTGCTCAATTCCGGCCAGCACCCTGGCGAGTTCTTCAGCGCCATGTGGCGCACCATTGCCCTGGGCCAGGTCTGGAAAGGGGAAATCTGCAACCGGGCCAAGGACGGTACGCTGCACTGGGTCGACACCACCCTGGTGCCGGTGATCGACGACCAGACAGGCCAGATCGAGCGTTACCTGGCGATTCGCTTCGATGTCAGCGAAAAGCGTCGCCTGCTGCATTCATTGCAATGGCGGGTCGGTCACGATGTGCTGACCGGTCTGCCCAATCGTACTTATCTGTCGGATCTGCTGGACCAGGCCCTGGAGTTTTCCCGAGCGGAAAACTTGCCCCTGGCGGTGTGCATGCTCGACCTTGATGGCTTCAAGGCGGTCAATGACGGCTATGGTCACGCCAGCGGTGATCGATTGTTGGTGGAGGTCGCCAGGCGCCTGCGCAGCATTGTGCGTGGCGAGGACGTGGTGGCGCGGCTGGGCGGGGACGAGTTTGTGCTGGTGCTGCGCCATGTGCGTGGGATGGAAGAGCTGCATGCCGCGTTGAACCGGGTGTTGATCGCCGTCTCGATGCCGTATGCCATTGTCGGCAAGGACATCAAGGTTTTCGCCAGTATTGGCGTCACGTTGTTCCCGTGGGACAACGAAGACGCCGAGACCTTGTTGCGTCACGCCGACCAGGCGATGTACGTGGCTAAACAAAGCGGTCGCAATCGTTTCCACTTGTTCGATGTGTCCCGGGACAAGGAGGTGCGGGCCACTTACCAGACAGTCGAGCGGGTCCGCCAGGCACTGGCCGATAACGAACTGCGGCTGCATTTCCAGCCCAAGGTCAATATGCGTCATGGCACCGTGGTCGGCCTGGAGGCGTTGCTGCGCTGGAAGCATCCGCAACGTGGCCTGGTGCCGCCTCGGGAATTCTTGCCCTTGGTGGAGGAGACAGACCTGATCGTCGAGATCGGCGAGTGGGTCATGGAACAGGTCTTGACCCAGTTGCAACGGTGGCAGCAAGCGGGGCAGGGCTGGCCGGTGAGCATCAATATCTCGGCGCGGCATTTCCAGCGGGCGGATTTTGTCGAGCGGTTGCGACAGGTGTTGGAGCGGCATTCGGCGGTGCCGCCACGGCTGTTGGATCTGCAGATTGTCGAGTCCGTCGCCGTGGAGAACCTGGCCCACGTCAGCGCCTGCCTCCAGGCATGCCAGGCGCTGGGCGTGGGGTTTTCCCTGGGCGGTTTCGGCACTGGCTACTGTTCGCTCAATGACCTCAAGCACCTGCGCACGCAAACCATCAAGATCGACAAGACCTTCGTGCGCGACATTCTCGATGACCGTGACGACCTGGCGCTGACCGAAGCGGTGATCGGTCTGGCTCGGGCGTTTGGCCGCGAGGTGGTCGCCGAAGGGCTGGATAGCCTGGAGCATGGCCAACTGCTGCTGAGCCTGGGCTGCGAGGTGGCACAAGGTTATTTCATCGCCCGGCCCAT
Source organism: Pseudomonas sp. NFACC24-1 (assembly GCF_900115235.1). Lineage (NCBI taxonomy): Bacteria > Pseudomonadati > Pseudomonadota > Gammaproteobacteria > Pseudomonadales > Pseudomonadaceae > Pseudomonas > Pseudomonas sp. NFACC24-1. The sequence goes on along the minus strand of NZ_FOVS01000001.1, from coordinate 297,966 downwards.
GCCGCCCGCACAGATACCCGGCTGGGTGCAGGGGTTCGTCCCGCCGTCGCAATGGCAGCAGCGGCCAGGCGATCAGGGCGAGGACGCCTCGCTTTCTGCCCGCGATGCTTCACTGCGACCGGTGTAGAGCTGGATGATCGCGTCGATTTCTCCGGACGTCTTCATGTTCAGCAATGTCCTCAGGATGCGTTGTGCGGGAATGTGCGGATCATTGCGCACATAACAGCTCAATAGTTGCTCCTGCAGGACACCCACCTCATGGACTTGGCGATCAGCGGTATGACGTTGATTGAACCAGTCCAGCGCCCATTGGTTACTGATCCCATAGCGATAACGCCCGGCCAGCAGTTTCGCCAGCACTTGTTCCTGGCTGCGGGCATCGTCGCGGCGCAGTTGGCCGGCGTCGAACAAGGGTTGTAAGGTCGGGTAGTTATAGCCGAGCACCGTGCCGATGGGTTGGGGGGGCAGCGTAGTCGGCGTTACCGTCGCTGATGCGCTTGTCGTGGCGACAAGCAGGTCACGTTGGAAAAACAACGGGATGCTCCACAGATAATCACTGTTGTCTTTCACCCAGTCAGGGCTGACATAGCAACGTATGTCGATCTCGCCGTGTTTCATGGCGCCGTCGAGCCGGGCGCGGGAGAGGACGTGGAATTGCGCGGGCCTTCCTACCTGGGTCGCCAGGCTGGTCATGATGTCGGGAATGATGCCCTGGGTCGGGCGGCCTCGTTCGATCTGCACCATGGGCATCGCCCAGCCGTCGGTAATGGCGAAACGCAAGGGGCCTTCCTCGGCAAGACAACCGGTACTCAACAACAGCAAAGCCCCCATGGCTGAGCGCATAAACTCTCCTGGCTGTGTAAAACCGTGTCGACAACGAGCCCCCTGGCCTAGCTTAGTCACATTAGACGAGCACACCGGATGCAATTTCGCCCCTGCTCCGCTAGCATTAGCCGCTTATGTTCCTTCGTTGCGACGGTTTTCGATGAGTTATCAGGTTCTTGCACGTAAATGGCGTCCGCGCTCGTTCCGCGAAATGGTCGGCCAGACCCATGTGCTCAAGGCTCTGATCAATGCCTTGGACAGCCAGCGGCTGCACCACGCCTACCTGTTCACCGGTACTCGGGGCGTGGGCAAGACCACCATCGCGCGGATCATTGCCAAGTGCCTGAACTGTGAAACCGGTATCACTTCGACACCTTGTGGCGAGTGTTCGGTCTGCCGGGAAATCGATGAGGGCCGCTTCGTCGACCTGATCGAGATCGACGCCGCCAGCCGCACCAAGGTCGAAGACACCCGCGAACTGCTCGACAACGTGCAGTACGCCCCGAGCCGTGGGCGCTTCAAGGTCTACCTGATCGACGAAGTGCACATGCTCTCCAGCCATTCCTTCAATGCGCTGCTCAAGACCCTCGAAGAACCGCCGCCCTACGTCAAGTTCATCCTGGCGACCACCGACCCGCAGAAACTTCCTGCAACGATTCTGTCGCGGTGCCTGCAGTTCTCCCTGAAGAACATGACGCCGGAGCGGGTGGTCGAGCACCTGACCCACGTATTGGGCGTCGAGAACGTGCCATTCGAAGACGATGCGTTGTGGCTGCTGGGCCGTGCCGCCGATGGTTCGATGCGCGACGCCATGAGCCTGACCGACCAGGCCATCGCTTTCGGTGAAGGCAAGGTCATGGCCGCCGATGTCCGAGCCATGCTCGGCACCCTCGATCACGGCCAGGTCTATGACGTCTTGCATGCGCTGATCGAGGGCGATGCCAAGGCGCTGCTCGAGGCGGTGCGTCACCTGGCCGAGCAGGGGCCGGACTGGAATGGCGTACTTTCGGAAATCCTCAACGTGCTGCACCGTGTCGCCATTGCCCAGGCCCTGCCCGAAGGCGTCGACAACGGCCATGGCGACCGTGATCGCGTACTGGCCCTGGCCCAGGCACTGCCGGCCGAGGACGTGCAGTTCTATTACCAGATGGGCCTGATCGGCCGCCGTGACCTGCCCCTGGCACCGGATCCGCGAGGCGGCTTCGAAATGGTCCTGCTGCGAATGCTGGCGTTCCGGCCAGCCGACACGGTGGATGCCCCGAGGCAAACGCTAAAGCCAGTGGGGATCAGCCAGGCCACAGCTGATTCCGCCAAGCCAGTGGCTGCCGCGCCCGTCGTTGCGCCGGCAGTGGCTTCGGCTCCGGCAGCGGTGGCACCTGTAGCCCAGCCGGTGCCGGCGCCTGTTGTCGCGACGCCCGAGCCGGAACCCGAGCCGGTCGTCGAGGCGGTACCCGAGCCCGTCGCCGAAGAAGTCGTCGACCTGCCTTGGAACGACCCGGTCGAGCCGCCAGTGGTCCAGCAGCCGGTCGTCGAGCCCGTCTTGGAAACCGTCGCCGAGCAGCCCGAGTTGCCGCCGATGCCCCTGCCGACGCCCGATAGCGTGGTGCCCGATGCGCCGGAATGGGTCGCAGCGCCCGTGCCCGAGCCGACGGTGGCCGACGTCGATATCGCCACGCCGGGCATCGACCTGGACGACGAGCCGCCGCTGGATGAGGATTACATCGAGCCGGACATGGACTCGGCGTACAGCTACCTGGACGACCTGGCCAGTGAGCACGCCGCTGAGCCGGCCCCTGAGCCCGAACCCGAACCGGCGGCGATGCCGGCCACCGGGCTGGCCCTGCAATGGCTGGAACTGTTTCCTAAACTGCCGATCAGCGGCATGACCGGCAGCATCGCCGCCAACTGCACGCTGATGGCCGTGGAGGGCGACCACTGGCTGCTGCACCTGGACCCGGCCCACAGCGCACTGTTCAACGCGACCCAGCAACGTCGCCTCAACGATGCACTGAACCAGTATCACGAGCGTACCCTGACGCTGACCATCGAGCTGATCAAGCCCGAGCAGGAGACTCCGGCCCAGGCCGCGTCTCGCCGCCGTGCCGACCGCCAGCGCGAAGCCGAGGAGTCGATCCACGGTGATCCATTCATCCAGCAGATGATGCAACAGTTCGGCGCCGTGGTCCGTCACGATACTATCGAACCTGTCGAGGCCCCGGTCACCCAGGGCTCATAACTGAAGGCGCCGGGCCGAACGGGCCGGGCGTGTTGTTTATCCAAGTACTTTCGAGGTGATTCCCATGATGAAAGGTGGCATGGCCGGCCTGATGAAGCAGGCGCAGCAGATGCAGGAAAAAATGGCCAAGATGCAGGAAGAACTGGCCAACGCCGAAGTCACCGGCAAATCCGGTGGCGACATGGTGACCGTGGTCATGACCGGTCGTCACGACATCAAGCGTGTCAGCATCGACCCAAGCGTGGTCGAAGGCCTGAGCGAAGATGACAAGGAAATGCTCGAAGCCCTGTTCGCTGCCGCCGTCAACGACGCGGTGCGCAAGATCGAAGCCAACAGCCAGGACAAGATGTCCGGCATGACCGCTGGCATGCAACTGCCACCGGGCATGAAACTGCCGTTCTGATTCGCCATCCCGGTCGGGATGGGCTACACACAATGCCAGGCATCGCGCCTGGCATTTTTATTTCTGGCCCAGATACAGCGTTGGACCGCAGTGGCCGCTATCGCGAGCAAGCTCGCTCCCACACTGGATTGAAGTGCTCCTCAATTGTGAGGTTCGTCGCAGGTCCTATGTGGGAGCGAGCTTGCTCGCGATGCGGCCACTGCGGTCCAACCGAACAAACATCGAACGCTGCCCCCTCGGCAAGGGTCTGCTCCCTATACGTGCCACTCAACGATCAAGGAGACGCTTCCATGTCACAAGCATCGACCACCAGCCAGCGCATCGTCCTGGCCTCTCGCCCCCATGGCGCCCCGACCCCGGAGAATTTCCGCCTGGAGCAGGTGACCCTGCCGGACCTGGCACAGGGGCAGATCCTGCTCAAGACGCTGTTCCTGTCCCTGGACCCCTACATGCGTGGGCGCATGAGCGATGCACCTTCCTACGCCGCGCCGGTGGAAATCGATGAGGTGATGACCGGCGGCGCTGTCAGCCGTGTGGAGCGTTCGATGCACCCGAAATTCCAAGAGGGAGATCTGGTGGTGGGCGCCACGGGTTGGCAGAGCCACAGCATCAGCGATGGGCGCAATGTGATGCCCATCCCCTCCGGCCTGCCTAGCCCGTCGATGGCCTTGGGTGTACTGGGCATGCCAGGCATGACCGCTTACATGGGGCTGATGGACATTGGCCAGCCCAAGGCCGGGGAAACCCTGGTGGTTGCCGCCGCCTCGGGTGCCGTGGGCTCGGTGGTCGGCCAGGTGGCGAAAATCAAGGGCCTGCGTGTCGTCGGGGTCGCGGGCGGCAGCGAGAAATGCAAGTACGTGGTCGATGAGCTGGGCTTTGATGCCTGTGTCGATCACAAGAGCGCCAATTTTGCCGAGGAACTGGCGAGGGCCTGTGACACGGGCATCGATATCTATTACGAAAACGTTGGTGGCAAGGTCTTCGATGCCGTCGTGCCGTTGCTCAACGCCAAGGCGAGGATCCCGCTCTGTGGCTTGATCGCCTCCTACAATGATCATCAGGCTCCGAGCGGCCCGGATCGCTTGCCCCAACTGCAGCGCACCTTGCTGACCAAGCGCGTGCGGATCCAGGGGTTCATTGTGTTCGACGACTACGGTGACCGTCAGCCGGAGTTCATCAGTGCCATGGCCCCTTGGGTGCGCGACGGCAAGGTCAAGTTCCGTGAGGACGTGGTCGATGGCTTGGAAAATGCGCCACAGGCGTTTATCGGCCTGTTGGAAGGGCGCAACTTCGGCAAGTTGGTGGTTCGGGTCGCGCAGGATTGAGTATTTGACGCTAACCGGAGGCGCGGGTATAAACCGCGTCTCGTTGTTATGTCGGACATTTCCTCCATGAGCTTCAGCCCTTTGATTCGCCAACTGATCGATGCCCTGCGAACGTTGCCGGGTGTGGGTCAGAAAACTGCCCAGCGCATGGCGTTGCAATTGCTCGAGCGTGATCGCAGCGGCGGTTCGCGCCTGGCCCAGGCCCTGAGCCAAGCCATGGAAGGCGTAGGGCATTGCCGTTTATGCCGCACCCTCACCGAAGACGACCTCTGCCCGCAATGTGCCGACCCGCGCCGGGACGACACCTTGCTCTGCGTGGTGGAGGGACCGATGGATGTGTATGCGGTGGAGCAGACCGGTTTTCGTGGCCGTTATTTCGTGCTCAAGGGCCATTTGTCCCCGCTCGACGGCTTGGGTCCGGAAGCCATCGGCATTCCACAGTTGATCGCGCGGATCGAAGAGGCGGGCACGTTCACGGAAGTCATCCTCGCCACCAACCCGACGGTCGAAGGCGAAGCCACCGCCCATTACATCGCCCAGCTGCTGAACAACAAAGGCCTGGTCGCCTCCCGCATCGCCCACGGCGTGCCACTGGGAGGGGAGCTTGAGTTGGTGGATGGTGGAACGCTGGCGCATTCGTTTGCGGGCCGTAAGCCGATCGCGTTGTAACCGCTACCCAATTCCTTGTGGGAGCGGGCTTGCTCGCGAAAGCGGGGTGTCAGCCAACATAAGGGCTAACTGATACTCCGCCTTCGCGAGCAAGCCCGCTCCCACATTAGGTTTCGTAGTGAGCGTTATTTTTCGCTGAGGGAGAACTGCGTCAGGCAGAACGTGGGGATCCCCATGTCTTCCAGGCGCTGGGAGCCGAGCAGCTCCGGCAAGTCAATGATCGCTGCGGCCTCGTGGACCTTGGCGCCCATGCGGCGGATCAGGTTGGCGGCGGCGATCAGCGTGCCACCGGTGGCGATCAGGTCATCGAACATCACCACCGAATCCCCCTCGCACAGGCTGTCGGCATGCACTTCAAGGAAGGCTTCGCCGTATTCGGTCTGGTATCCCTCGGCCAGTACGTCGGCCGGCAGTTTGCCTTGCTTGCGGAACAAGACCAGCGGTTTGTTCAACTGATAGGCCAGGATCGAACCGATCAGGAAACCGCGGGCATCCATCGCGCCAATGTGAGTGAACTCGGCCTCGACATAGCGGTGGGCGAAACTGTCCATGACCAGGCGCAGGGCGGTCGGGGATTGGAACAGTGGGGTAATGTCGCGAAAGATCACGCCGGGCTTGGGGAAATCGATCACGGGACGAATCAGGGATTTGATGTCGAAGGAGTCAAAGACCATCGTGGAGGTGTCCTGGCAGGGCTGCAAACGCGGCAGTATAGCGCGGCGGGGCAAATCCCTCAGCCGCGCTCGTCCATCAGCCGTCGATCGAGCCGCCGGCCAGGGCGCAGAGCTGGATCGGGTCGAGGATGTGAATTTCCTTGCCTTCGGCGGCAATCAATTCGTTCTGCTGGAAACGGGTGAACACCCGGGACACGGTTTCCACCGCCAGGCCCAGGTAATTGCCGATTTCGTTGCGCGACATGCTCAGGCGGAACTGGTTGGCCGAGAACCCGCGGGCGCGGAAGCGTGCCGAGAGGTTGACCAGGAAGGTGGCGATGCGCTCGTCGGCGGTTTTTTTCGAGAGCAGCAGCATCATCTGCTGATCGTCACGGATTTCCCGGCTCATGACCCGCATCAACTGGCGACGCAGTTGCGGCAACTGTAGGGCCAGCTCGTCCAGGCGGTCGAAGGGGATTTCGCACACCGAAGTGGTTTCCAGCGCCTGGGCCGAGACCGGATGGGTCTCGGTGTCCATGCCGGACAGGCCCACCAGTTCGCTGGGCAGATGGAAACCGGTGAGCTGCTCTTCGCCGCCATCGCTCAGGTTAAAGGTTTTCAAGGCGCCCGAGCGCACCGCGTAGACGGAATCGAAGGTGTCGCCCTGGCGAAACAGGAATTCACCTTTTTTCAACGGACGGCCCCGTTTGACGATTTCGTCCAGCGCATCCATGTCCTCCAGATTCAATGAAAGTGGCAGGCACAGCGGTGCCAGGCTGCAATCCTTGCAGTGGGCCTGGTTGTGGGCGCGCAGTTTGACTGGCTCGGACATTTCTTCAATCCTTGTGGGAAAACACACATAGGCCGTAAGGGTACCCCAGCGTGGGCACTCCGGCCAGTGCGGTTTCGTCGTCAAATTGTCGCGCTCAGATTACCCGGGAGAAGCGCTGCCGATTGTGCTGCTCCAGATAGGCATCGAAGACCATGCACACGGATCGCACCAGCAGGCGCCCGGCGGGCAGGACTTTGATGTGCGTGTTGTCGAGTTCGATCAGGCCGTCCTTGGCCATGGCCTGCAATTGCGGCCATAGCGGCGCAAAATATCCTCCAAAATCGATATTGAAGGTTTGCTCGATCTCGGCGAAGGCCAGGTTGAAATGACAAATCAATTGCTGGATCACCGCACGCCGCAACCGGTCGTCGGCGTTGCATACCCAGCCGCGACTGGTCGCCAGTTGCCCGTCGGCGAGGGTGTTCTGGTAATGGTTCAGGTCGCTGCTGTTCTGGCAGTACAGGTCGCCGATCTGGCTGATGGCCGACACGCCGAGGCCGATCAGGTCGCAATGGCCATGGGTGGTGTAGCCCTGGAAGTTGCGCTGCAGCGTGGCCTCTTCCTGGGCGATGGCCAACTCGTCGTCGGGCAGGGCGAAGTGGTCCATGCCGACGTAGCGATAGCCGGCGGCGGTCAGTTGTTCGATGGTGCCCTGCAGCATCGCCAGTTTCTGCTCCGGGTTCGGCAAATCCTGGCTGTTGATGCGCCGCTGGGGCATGAAGCGTTCCGGCAGGTGGGCGTAGTTGAACACCGAGAGCCGGTCCGGTTGCAGGTGGATGACTTCCTCGACGGTGCGGGCGAAGTTGTCCGGGGTCTGCTTGGGCAGGCCGTAGATCAGGTCAATATTGATCGAACGGAATTGCAAGGTTCGGGCAGCCTCGACCACAGCGCGGGTTTCTTCCAGGCTTTGCGGGCGATTGACGGCGCGCTGCACTGCCGGGTCAAGGTCTTGCAGGCCGATGCTGACTCGGTTGAACCCCAGTTCACGCAATAGCCCCATGGTCGACCAGTCGGCCTCCCGGGGATCGATCTCGATGCCGTAGTCGCCGGAGTCGTCGTCCAGCAGGTTGAGGTGCTTGCGCAGCGTGGCCATCAGTTGGCGCAGTTCGTCGTGGCTGAGGAACGTCGGGGTGCCGCCGCCAAAATGCAACTGTTCCACACGCTGGGCGGGGTCCAGGTGGCAGCCTATCAGCTGGATTTCCTGTTCCAGGCGTTGCAGATAGGCGTGGGCACGGCCACGGTCCTTGGTGATGACCTTGTTGCAGGCGCAGTAGTAGCAGATGTTCGCGCAGAACGGCACGTGCACATACACCGACAATGGGCGCTGGGCCTTGCGGCTGTCCCGCAGGGCATGGAGCAGGTCGAAGGTGCCCACCTGGCCCCCGAACTGCGCCGCAGTCGGGTACGAGGTGTAGCGTGGTCCCGCCAGGTCGTAGTGGCGGATCAGGTCTGGGTCCCAACGGATGGCGTCGAGCATGCGGGTGTTCCCCGGGTAGGCTGGCATGGGGCGAGTCTAGGGGGGGATGCGCGGGGTGGTCTTGATTTGTGTCAACGAGCTCGCTGCGCAGAAAGGGTGTGCAAGGCTTTTGAAGACGATACATGACCTGTGGGAGCCGAGCTTGCTCGCGATAACGGCGGCACATCCAGCACGGATGTCAGCTGAACCACCGCCATCGCGAGCAAGTTCGGCTCCCACATTCAGTGGCCCATGAGCCAATGCTGGTGCGGCCCAGGCAGTGTCCAGATCCCGAAAACAATCACCAACAGCCCACCGGCCATGCGCACGCTGCGTTTGCGCAGCAGGGCGGTGATGCGCTCGGCGGCCAGGCCGGTGGCGAGCAGCACCGGCCAGGTGCCCAGGCCGAAGGCGAGCATCAGCAGGGCGCTGTCCAGGGCATTGCCCTGGCTGGCGGACCATAGCAGGGTGCTGTAGACCAATCCGCACGGCAGCCAGCCCCATAGGGCACCGAGCAGTAAGGCCCGGGGCAGGCTCGACACCGGCAGCAAGCGGTTGGCGACGGGTTGGATGTGCCGCCACAAGCCACGCCCCACGCTTTCGATACGGGTCAGGCCGCTCCACCAGCCCGCCAGATACAGACCCATGGCAATCAGCAGCAAACCGGCCAGTACCCGCATGATCATCGCTGCTGGACTGTTGGACACGGCCCAGCCGGCCAGGCCGATCAGCAACCCGGCGGCGGCATAGCTCAGGATTCGCCCCAGGTTGTACGCCAGCAGCAACCGAAAGCGGCGGCTGCGCTGTTCCTTGGGAATCGCCAGGGTCAGGGCGCCCATCAGGCCGCCGCACATGCCCAGGCAATGGCCGCCGCCCAGCAGACCGAGGATGACCGCCGAGACCAGCAGTGGCGCCAGGTCAAGCATGGGGCGGAGCCTTGTCGTCCGGCTCGTGGGCCTGGCCGCTGGCTTCGTCCACCGCCGCCTTGTGGTTCGGATCCTGGTCGTCGAACAGAATACTGTGGGCCGGACCGTCGAGGTCGTCGTACTGTCCGCTGTCCACGGCCCAGAAGAAAATGTACACGGCGATGGCCACGATCAGCAGCGCGGCCGGGATCATTACGTAAAGAGCTGGCATGTCAGGACTCCATGCCCGCGCGGCTCAGGCCGGCAGCGGGCGGGTATCGGGCGTGGCGTCGATCACCTGCGCCTTGGGCTGACGCGTCAGCCTCAGGGCATTCAACACCACGGTCAACGAACTGATGGACATGCCGACCGCGGCCCATACCGGTGTAATCCAGCCGAGGGCGGCGAACGGCAACATGAGGCCATTGTACAGCCCTGCCCACACCAGGTTCTCAATGATCACTCGGCGGGTGCGCCGGGCCAGATTGAAGGCGTGGATCAGGGCGTCGAGGCGGTTGGACAGCAGCACCGCGTCGGCGCTGGTCTTGGCCAGGTCGGTGGCCGAGCCCATGGCGACACTGATGTCCGCTGCCGCCAGCACGGGCACGTCGTTCACGCCATCGCCGAGCATCAGCACCTTGCGGCCCTGTTGGTGCAATTGCTGCAACACCGCCAGCTTGTCGTCCGGGCGCAGGCCGCCCCGGGCCTCATCGATGCCCAGCTCGGCGGCGACGCTGGCAACCATCGGCGAACTGTCGCCCGACAGCAGCAGCGTTCGCCAGCCCCGCGCCTTGCAGGCCGCCAACAGGGCCGGGGCGTCGGCACGCAAGCGGTCATCGAGGACGAACCAGGCCAGCGGCCCGATCTCATCGCCCAGCAACAGCCATTGCCCGGCTTCGTCCGGCATCTGCGGTATGGCCGCGCCACTCAGTTCGCAGACAAAACCGGGCTGGCCGATGCGCAGGCGTTGTTCGGCCACGAGCCCTTCCAGCCCCAGCCCCGGGGTGCTGTGCACCTGCTCGGCGGCCATTGGCGCGCGGCCAAAGGCGCGGGCGATGGGGTGTTCCGAGCGGTTTTCCAGGGCCGCGGCCAAGCCCAGGCAGTGATCGCTGTCGAGGGCCGCCAGTGGCCGAATGGCGCGCAACGCCAGGCGGCCTTCGGTGAGGGTGCCGGTCTTGTCGAAAATCACCGTGTCGATCTGGTTCAGGCCTTCCAGTACATGGCCGCGCGTCAGCAGCAGGCCAAGTTTATGCAAGGTGCCGGTAGCGGCGGTGAGGGCGGTCGGCGTGGCGAGGGACAATGCGCAGGGGCAAGTGGCGACCAGCATCGCCAGGACGATCCAGAAGGCCCGTGAGGCATCCAGTTGCCACCACAACAGGCCGATGGCCGCCGCCGCGACCAGGGAGAACAGCAGGAACCATTGGGCGGCGCGATCGGCGATCTCCGCCAATCGTGGTTTCTCGGCCTGGGCCCGTTCCAGCAGGCGAACGATGGCCGACAATCGGGTGTCTTGCCCGAGGGCCAGCACCTCGACCGTCAAGGCCCCTTCGACGTTCAGCGTGCCCGCGGTGACCGCATCCCCCACCTGCCGAGGTTGTGGCAGGTATTCACCGGTCAGCAACGACTCGTCGATGCTGGACTGTCCATCCAGGATCCTGCCATCGGCCGGCAGCACCGCGCCTGGATGCACCAATACCCGGTCGCCGGTGCGCAACTCGCTGAGCAGGATGCGTTCACTCTGGCCGTTATCCTCCAGGCGCAGGCACGAGGCCGGCAACAGATTGACCAGTTGAGCGGTGGCGGCAGCGGTACGCTCCCGGGCCCGGCGCTCCAGGTAACGGCCGGCCAGCAGGAAAAGGGCGAACATGCCCACGGCATCGAAGTACAACTCGCCAACGCCAGTGATCGACGTCCAGATCCCGGCAATGTAGGCGCTGCCGATGGCCAGGGACACCGAAACGTCCATGGTCAGGTGGCGGGTGCGCAGGTCGCGCATGGCACCTTTGAAGAACGGCGCGCAGCTGTAGAACACGATGGGCGTGGTGAGAAACAAGGCGACCCAGCGCAGGATGGTGTGCATCTCCGGGCTCAGGTCGATGTTGAATTCCGGCCAGGTGGCCATCGTCGCCATCATCGCCTGGAACCACAACAGACCGGCCACGCCCAATTGGCGCAAGGCCAGGCGGTTTTGTGCGGCGAGTTGCTCGCACGCCTGGTCGGCCTGGTACGGGTGGGCGACGTAGCCGATCTGGCGCAATTCGGCGAGCAGCGTGCTCAGCGGCAACTGGGCGTCGGCCCAGCGCACATGCAGGCGATGATTGGACAGGTTCAACCGCGCCTCGGCCACGGCTGGCAGGCTGCGTAGCTGTTTTTCGATCAACCAGCCACAGGCGGCGCAACTGATGCCTTCCATCAACAGGGTGGTTTCGGCCAGCTCGCCCTCATGGCGCACGAACGATTGCTGCACGTCAGGGCGATCGTACAGCGCCAGTTCATCGGTCAACTGGACGGGCAGGGTCTCGGGATTGGCCGACGCCTCACTGCGATGCAGGTAATAGCTCTCCAGGCCTCCGGCAACAATGGCCTCGGCCACCGCCTGGCAACCCGGGCAGCACAGCTCGCGGGTTTCACCGAGGACAACGGCGGTGAAGCGACTGCCAGGGGGGACGGGCAGGGCGCAGTGGTAGCAGGGCTGTGGAGTGGTCATTGCGTTTTCACAGAACGTTGTCCAATGATCGTTCCCATGCTCGGCGTGGGAACGCATCCTGTGACGCTCCGCGTCACGCTTGCGAGGGGACGCGGAGCGTCCCGGGCTGCGTTCCCACGCGGAGCATGGGAACAATCAGAACCACAGGAAAGCGGCTTATTTCTTCAGGTCTTCAGCACCTTGCAGCGGTTCATCGCCGAGCAGGATGTCCTGGTCGTGGTTGATCTGTTCCTCTTCGAACAGGCGCCAGGTCTTGTCGTTCTCCACCCCCAGCAATTCGACAAAGCGCCGGCCTTCGATCTTGTCCGTCAACTGGCCGACGTAGCGCCCCGGTTCGCTGTCGTTGCGGGTCAGGACGATCTTGCGGTCCTTCTCCGGCTGGGTTGGCGAGATCAGGCTCAGTTCCAGGGTCTGGGGGCGGCTGTTGCCGTTCAGGCGCAGGTTCACTTCGCCGGTCACGTCATCCAGTTGCACGTTGGCATGCAGTTGCAGGGTCTGGGCCAGCAGTTCGCGCTCCAGCGAGCGGTTGATTCCCTTGCCGGCTTCGTAATAGTTGTCGTTGACCAGGTTGTCCGGGTTTTTCACCGCAATGGTCACCATCGTCAGGCTCAGGGTTACCGAGCAGGTCAGGATGGCGATGATGATCCACGGCCAGAGGTGCTTGTACCAAGGGCTGGTGGCGGTTGCTGCAGGCATGTTCAGTTCTCTCAACGAGTTTGTGGGCCGATGAACCGGCTCTTGGCTTCGACATGTACGCTTTCGTCATCGGCGTCCTTGAGGATGAAGGTCACCTCGTTGGTGCTCGATGGCAGTTGCTCCGGTGCGCTGGACAGTTCAACCGGCTGGCTGTAGATCTCGCCGGCCGCGACCTTGATTTCCCGACGGCCTTGCAGCTTGAGGTCGGGCAGGCCTGCGGCTTCCAGGACGTACGTATGGTCGCGTTGGTCCTTGTTCATGATCTTCAGGCTGTAGACGTTCTCGATCCGGCCCTCGGCGTTTTCGCGATACAGCACGCGGTCCTTGCTGACATCGAAACCCACCAGTGAGCGCATGAAGAACGCCGTCACCAACAGGCTGATCATGGCCAGCAGCACCAGGGCATAGCCGATCAGGCGCGGGCGCAGTTTATGGGTTTTCTGCCCCGAGAGGTTGTGTTCGGTGGTGTAGCTGATCAGGCCGCGGGGATAGTCCATCTTGTCCATGATGTTGTCGCAGGCATCGATGCAGGCCGCGCAGCCAATGCACTCGATCTGCAAGCCGTCGCGGATGTCGATGCCGGTCGGGCAGACCTGGACGCACATGGTGCAGTCGATGCAGTCCCCAAGGCCCAGGGCCTTGTAGTCCACACCTTTCTTGCGCGGGCCACGGCTTTCGCCACGACGCGGGTCGTAGGACACGATCAAGGTGTCCTTGTCGAACATCACGCTTTGAAAGCGTGCGTAAGGGCACATGTAGATGCACACCTGCTCACGCAGCCAGCCGGCGTTGCCATAGGTGGCGAGGGTGAAGAAGCCGATCCAGAAATACGACCAGCCATCGGCCTGGCCGGTAAAGAACTCGAATACCAGTTCGCGGATCGGCGTGAAGTAACCGACAAAGGTCACGCCGGTGACGAAGCCGATCAGCAGCCACAGGCTGTGCTTGGCGAACTTGCGCAGGAATTTGTTGGCGCCCATGGGGGCCTTGTCGAGCTTGATGCGCTGGTTGCGATCGCCTTCGGTGACTTTTTCGCACCACATGAAGATCCAGGTCCACACGCTTTGTGGGCAGGTGTAGCCGCACCACACCCGTCCGGCATAGACCGTGATGAAGAACAGGCCAAATGCCGCAATGATCAGCATCCCCGACAGCAGGATGAAATCCTGGGGCCAGAACGTCGCACCGAAAATGAAGAACTTGCGTTCCGGCAGGTTCCACCAGACGGCCTGATGGCCGCCCCAGTTCAACCAGACCGTACCGAAATACAGCAGGAACAAGAACGCTCCGCCCAGCATCCGCAGGTTGCGGAACAGGCCGGTGAAGGCGCGGGTGTAGATTTTTTCCCGAGAGGCGTACAGGTCGACGCTTTTGTTCGCGTCCTTGGCAGGCGGGGTAACGTCATGTACCGGAATCTGGTTGCTCATCAATTGCATCCCACGGCAGTGGAAAAGTGCCGGGGCCAGTGCGTGCCGACCTCGGTCAGAAAGGGTGTTGCAGTGGCGCAATGATACGCCTGTCGCTCTGGCTCAAGGGTGCGACCTTTGGTCGCGTTGGGCGCCTGCATAGAATGGTGTAGCGGATGTAACAAGTCATGACCCAGATCAATTGACTATTGTAGGAGCTGCCGTCTCAAGCGGGTGGATTGGATGACCAGGGGTTGAGCACCACCACGCCGCTGTTCTGGAAATCATTCACGTTGCGGGTGACTACGGTCAGTCCGTGAACCAGCGCAGTGGCGGCAATCAGTGCATCGCATTCATTGCTGCGATCCGGAACGTGCAGGCGAGCGCAGCGCAGCGCGACGGCGCGGTCGACCGCCAGGATTCTTCCGGCGAATGCGGGCATGACATGGTTGTCCAGCCATGCGCGCAGGCGACTGCCTTGCTCCGGGTCCTTGCGTTCGAAGCGCAACACGCCGGTTTCCAATTCCAATACGGTAATCGCCGAGAGGTAAAGGCTGGGGGCGGGCACGCCACGCGCCCAGGCCTGTACGTTCTTATCGGCTTGAGGCTTGCGCAGTTCCGAGATGACGTTAGTGTCGAGCAGGTACATCAGGACAGGTCCACCGGTCGAGGAGAGATGACGGCACGTTCGGTATCGAAATCAATATCCGGCGTGTCGGGCATGACGAGCAACTCGACAATGCTGGTGCCGATGCCGGTCAGTTTCTGGTACTCCTCAATGCTTAGCAGCACATGGGCCGGCTTGCCACGGTCGGTAATGATGACCGGCCCCTGGCGGGTGGCTTTTTTGGCACCACTTGTGTCGTGGTTGAATTCGCGGCTGGAAATAGTGGTGATGGACATGGCGGCGTCCTCGATAGAACTGAATGTAGGCACGTTACTACCACGGCTGTTTGCGGGCAAGATAAAACCATTTCGTCCTGTCGCACCGGCAAACAAAAAGGCCCCGTCAATGTTGGTTGACGGGGCCTTTGGTGCATCAGGCGTTGGCTTTACTGGGCGTCAGCCGCAGGTGCCTTTTCGCCGTGAGACAGGCTGTAGACATAGGCGGCCAGCAGGTGGACCTTGTCGTTGCCTTGCAGGTCGGCCTGGGCCGGCATTTGGCCCTGGCGACCGTAGCGGATGGTCTGCTGCAGTTGGGCGAAGCTCGAACCGTAGATGAAACCGGCCGGATGCGTCAGGTCAGGTGCGCCCATGGCGGGCGTGCCCTTGCCGGCAGGACCGTGGCAGGCCACGCAGTTGGCCGCGAACAGTTTCTGGCCGTTGGCCGGGTCGGCCTTGGCGCCTTCCGGCAGCTTGCGACCGTGCAGGCTGGTCACCAGGTAGGAAGCCACGTCGGCCACGCCTTGTTCGCCGACCACGGCAGCCCAGCCCGGCATCACGGCGTGACGTCCGCCCATGATGGTCGTCTTGATGGTTTCCGGCTCGCCGCCCCAGCGCCAGTCGGCGTCGGTCAGGTTGGGGAAGCCATAGGCACCCTTGGCGTCGGAACCGTGGCAGACCGAGCAGTTGGAGGCGAACAGGCGGCCACCCATCTTCAGGGCTTGCGGGTTCTTGGCGACTTCTTCGATCGGCATGGAAGCGAACTTGGCGAAGATCGGACCGAACTTGGCGTCCGAGCGAGCCATTTCCTTTTCCCACTCGTGAACGCCTGTCCAGCCGGTCTGGCCGTTGGCGAAGGCGGTCTGCTTTTCGTTGTCCAGGTAGTTATAGCCTGGCAGCAGGCCTTTCCAGTTGCCCAGGCCAGGGTAGAGCACCAGGTAACCGAGGGCGAACACGATGGTGCCCACGAACAACATGAACCACCATTTCGGCAGCGGGTTGTCGTACTCCTCGATCCCGTCGAAGGAGTGGCCAACCGTCTCTTCGGTGGCTTCGCTGCGCTGGCCCTTGCGGGTCGACAGCAGCAGCCAGGTCAGGGCGAAGATCGTACCCAGACTGAGGACTGTGACGTACAGACTCCAGAACGTAGTCATTCTTTGTTACTCCTAGAAACTTGCTCGACGTGCTTGATGGCCTCGGGATCATCCGCGAACGGCAGCAAGGTCGCGTCGTCAAACTCCGACTTGCGCTTGGGGCTGAACACCCACAAGGCCAGGCCGATAAAGGCCACCATCACGACGACGGTGCCCAGGCCACGAATCATCCCGATATCCATCCAGATCACCGTTTGCTTTTGATGATGGTGCCCAGGCCTTGCAGATAGGCCACCAGCGCGTCCATTTCAGTCTTGCCCTTGACGGCATCCTTGGCACCGGCGATGTCTTCGTCGGTGTAAGGCACGCCCAAGGCCCGCAGGACTTCCATTTTCTTGGCGGTGTCTTTGCCGTCGAGCTTGTTTTCTACGAGGAACGGGTAGGCCGGCATTTTCGACTCAGGCACAACGTTGCGCGGGTTGTACAAGTGCGCACGCTGCCAGTCGTCGGAGTAACGGCCGCCAACGCGGGCCAGATCCGGGCCGGTCCGCTTGGAACCCCACAGGAACGGGTGGTCCCAGACGCTTTCACCGGCAACCGAATAGTGGCCGTAGCGTTCGGTCTCGGCACGGAACGGACGGATCATCTGCGAGTGGCAGCCCACACAGCCGTTGGCGATGTAGATGTCGCGGCCTTCCAGTTCAAGGGCAGTACGCGGCTTCATGCCTTCGACCGGCTTGTTGGTCACGTCCTGGAAGAACAGCGGAACGATCTGGGTCAGACCGCCGATGCTCACGGCGATGACCATGAAGAAGGCCAGCAGGCCGATATTCTTCTCTACTGCTTCGTGCTTCATCAGTGAGCTCCAACTACGGCGATCTTGGCGGCGGCTTCAGCTTCAGCCGGGTCAGAGGCACGAACGGTGCGGTACACGTTGTAGGCCATCAACAGCATGCCGCTGGCGAAGAACGCGCCGCCCAGGGCACGTACGATGAAACCAGGATGGCTGGCTTGCAGCGCTTCGACGAACGAGTAGGTCAGGGTGCCGTCGTCGTTGATCGCACGCCACATCAGGCCTTGGGTGATGCCGTTGACCCACATCGAGGCGATGTAGAGCACGGTGCCGATGGTCGCGAGCCAGAAGTGCGCGTTGATCAGGCCGGTGCTGTGCATCTGCGCACGACCGAACAGTTTCGGGATCATGTGGTAGATGGCGCCGATGGAAATCATTGCCACCCAGCCGAGTGCGCCGGCGTGTACGTGGCCGATGGTCCAGTCGGTGTAGTGGCTCAGGGAGTTGACGGTCTTGATGGCCATCATCGGGCCTTCGAAGGTCGACATGCCGTAGAACGCCAGCGACACCACCAGAAAGCGCAGGATCGGGTCGGTGCGCAGCTTATGCCAGGCACCCGAGAGGGTCATCATGCCGTTGATCATGCCGCCCCAGCTTGGCGCCAGCAGGATGATCGACATCGCCATGCCCAGGGACTGCGCCCAATCCGGCAGTGCGGTGTAGTGCAGGTGGTGCGGACCGGCCCAGATGTACAGGGTGATCAACGCCCAGAAGTGGACGATGGACAGGCGATAGGAATAGATCGGACGCTCGGCCTGTTTCGGCACGAAGTAGTACATCATCCCCAAAAAGCCGGTGGTCAGGAAGAAGCCCACGGCGTTGTGGCCGTACCACCACTGGATCATCGCGTCGGTCGCGCCCGAATAGGCCGAGTACGACTTGAAGAAGCTGACCGGCAGGGAGGCGTGGTTGACGATGTGCAGCATGGCGGTCACGACGATGAAGGCACCGTAGAACCAGTTACCGACGTAGATGTGCTTGGTCTTGCGCTTGACGATGGTGCCAAAGAACACCAAACCGTAGGTCACCCAGACGATGGCCAGCAGGATAGCCAGGGGCCATTCCAGTTCCGCGTATTCCTTGGTGGTGGTGAAACCCATTGGCAAGGTCACGATCGCACCGACGATGACCGCTTGCCAGCCCCAGAAGGTGAAGGCGGCGAGGCTGTCGGAGATCAGTCGCGTTTGGCAGGTTCGCTGCACGACGTAGTAAGAAGTGGCAAACAATGCACAACCACCGAAGGCGAAGATCACCAGGTTGGTGTGCAGCGGGCGCAGGCGTCCAAATGTCGTCCATGGCAGATCGAAGTTCAACTCCGGCCAGACCAGTTGCGAGGCGATGAAGACACCGAGCCCCATGCCAAGGATCCCCCAGACCACCGTCATGATGGCGAACTGGCGGACTACCTTATAGTTATAAGCAGTCGGACTGATTGCTGTGCTCATTCTAAGGTTCCACGGTTTGGGTGTTTTATTAGGATAAAAATCGGTCGCAAGTATGGAGAAAGCGGGGGGTCATTGCAACGCGCCATGACCTGGGTCAATGCTTTCCAAAGCAGATTCTGCGGCCTTTCCATGTGCTGAGTAGGGACAAAATTGGCCCTCGGCAAAATGTCGCAACGAAGGAAAGAGGCGAGGGGGTCAGGTCGGTTGTAACGGGGTGTGTTCGAACACGGTGTTCGGGTGATGCCAGGCAATTATCGCAACAGCCGGTATTCACCTGCCTTTGCGGCCTTTTTATCGAACGATTGTCGAACGCATCGGGTCGGGTCGACCTGAAACCGGCAGTCGCCAGCGCACGCAGAGGCAAGCTTAGACCTGATTCCGGGGAACCGAAAGGAAGACGATGGGAGGGGTGCGACAAAAAGAAGCAGCTGCGAGCTGCGAGCTTCAAGCTGCAAGCGAGTGCGCGTCGCTTGCAGCTTTTGCTTTTGCTTTTGCTTTTACTTGAGGCTTGCAGCTTGCGGCTTGCCGCTCAACTGCTCATCAGTCTTTGAAAGACTGTAAACGTAAGCCGCGAGCAGTTGCACCTTGTCATTGCCCAGCAACTCATTCTGCGCTGGCATGTGGCCCTGGCGACCATGGCGAATGGTCTGCTGCAACTGGGCCAGGCTGGTGCCATAGATGAAGCCGGCCGGTTGCGTCAGGTTCGGCGCGCCCATGGCTTCGGTCCCCTGGCCGTTGGCGCCGTGGCAGGCCACGCAGGTGGTGTTGAAGGCCTGCTGGCCGGCTTGCAGATCGGCACCGCTGTCTGCCGGCAACGGCAGGCCGGCCAGGTCGTGGCGTACATAGGCGGCCACGTTCTTGACCCCCGCGTCCCCCAGCACTTCGCCCCAGGCCGGCATCGCCGCCATGCGGCCGCCCATGATGGTCGCCTTGATGGTGTCGGCAGCACCGCCCCAACGCCAGTTGCTGTCGGCCAGGTTCGGGAAGCCAAAGGCACCCTTGGCGTCCGAGCCATGGCAGACCGAGCAGTTGGAGGCGAACAGGCGACCGCCCATTTTCAGTGCCTGCGGGTCCTTGGCCACTTCTTCCACGGGCATGGCGGCGAATTTGGCGAAGATCGGTCCGAATTTGGCATCGGCCTTGGCCATTTCCTTTTCCCATTCATGGGCGCCGGTCCAGCCGTTCTCGTAGCCGGGCAGGATGCCTTTCCAGTTGCCCAGGCCCGGATACAGGACCAGATAGCCGACGGAAAACACCAGGGTGCCGGCGAACAACAGGAACCACCACTGTGGCAGCGGGTTGTCGTACTCCTCGATGCCGTCGAAGCTGTGGCCCATGGTCTGGTCGACGCTGCCCTTGGTCTCGCCCTTGCGGGTGCCGATCAGCAGCCAGGTCAGGCCGATCAGGCTGCCGATGGTCAGTACGCAGATCCACGTACTCCAGAAGGTGGTCATGGCCGGGTACTCCTTGTCGCAGGGTCTTGGGGGGTGATGTCGGCGGGCGGTTCGTCGGCGAACGGCAGCAGGCGCGCCTGGGCGAATTCCGGGCCGCGCTTGCTGCTGAATACCCACAGGGTCAGGCCGATGAAGGCGATGAACACCACGACGGTGCCCAGGCCACGGATCATTCCAGTGCTCATTTCAAAGAACATCAGGCTCACCTCTTGCTCTTGATGGCAGTGCCGAGCACTTGCAGGTAGGCCACCAGCGCGTCCATTTCGGTCTTGCCCTTGAGCGAGGCCACGCTGCCGGCGATGTCGTCGTCGGTGTACGGCACGCCGAGGGTGCGCATGGCGCGCAGCTTGCCTTCGGTGTGGCTGCTGTCCACCGCCTGGGCCACCAGCCATGGGTAGGCCGGCATTTTTGACTCGGGCACGACGTTGCGCGGGTTGTACAGGTGGGCGCGGTGCCAGTCATCGGAGTAGCGCGCGCCGACCCGTGCCAGGTCCGGCCCGGTACGCTTGGAGCCCCACAGGAACGGGTGGTCCCAGACGCTTTCGCCAGCGACGGAGTAGTGGCCGTAGCGCTCGGTCTCGGCGCGGAACGGGCGGATCATCTGCGAGTGGCAGCCCACGCAGCCTTCGCGGATATAGATGTCGCGGCCTTCCAGTTGCAGGGCGGTGTAGGGCTTCATGCCGTCCACCGGCTTGTTGGTCACGTCCTGGAAGAACAGCGGCACGATCTGGGTCAGGCCGCCAATGCTCACGGCCAGGACCATCAGCAGCATCAGCAGGCCGACGTTTTTTTCGATTGTTTCGTGTTTCATGGTGGACTCCTCAGGCCATCTGCGCGGCAGCGGCGGCTTCGGCAGGCTGGTAGGCCCGCACGGTGCGCCAGGTGTTGTAGGCCATCAGCAGCATGCCGAGAAGGAAGATCGACCCGCCCGCCAGCCGCACGACGAAGCCTGGGTGGCTGGCCACCAGGGTTTCGACGAAGGAGTAGGTGAGCGTGCCGTCCTCGTTCACCGCGCGCCACATCAGGCCCTGGGCGATGCCGTTGACCCACATCGAGGCGATGTACAACACGGTGCCGATGGTCGCGAGCCAGAAGTGCGCGTTGATCAGGCCGATGCTGTGCATCTGTGGCCGACCAAAGACTTTCGGGATCATGTGGTACAGCGCGCCGATGGAAATCATCGCTACCCAGCCGAGTGCACCGGCGTGTACGTGGCCGATGGTCCA
This sequence comes from Pseudomonas sp. NFACC24-1, assembly GCF_900115235.1. Lineage (NCBI taxonomy): Bacteria > Pseudomonadati > Pseudomonadota > Gammaproteobacteria > Pseudomonadales > Pseudomonadaceae > Pseudomonas > Pseudomonas sp. NFACC24-1. The sequence goes on along the minus strand of NZ_FOVS01000001.1, from coordinate 276,899 downwards.
GTCGGTGTAGTGGGAGAGGGCGTTGACCGTCTTGATCGCCATCATCGGACCTTCGAAGGTCGACATGCCGTAGAACGCCAGGGACACCACCAAGAAGCGCAGGATCGGGTCGCTGCGCAACTTATGCCAGGCACCCGACAGGGTCATCATGCCGTTGATCATGCCGCCCCAGCTGGGTGCCAGCAGGATCAGCGACATCACCATGCCCAGGGACTGCGCCCAGTCCGGCAGCGCGGTGTAGTGCAGGTGGTGCGGGCCGGCCCAGATATACAGGGTGATCAACGCCCAGAAGTGGACGATGGACAAGCGATAGGAATAAACCGGGCGCTCGGCCTGCTTGGGCACGAAGTAGTACATCATCCCCAGGAAGCCTGCGGTGAGGAAAAAGCCCACGGCGTTGTGGCCGTACCACCACTGCACCATCGCATCCGTGGCCCCGGCGTACACCGAGTAGGATTTGGTGAAGCTCACCGGCAGTTCCAGGTTGTTGACGATGTGCAGGATCGCCACGGTCAGGATGAATCCGCCGAAGAACCAGTTGCCGACGTAGATGTGCTTGGTATTGCGCTTGGCCACGGTGCCGAAGAACACGATGGCGTAGGCGACCCAGACGATGGTGATCAGGATGTCGATCGGCCATTCCAGCTCGGCGTATTCCTTGGAGCTGGTGTAGCCCAGGGGCAGGCTGATGGCCGCCAGCAGGATCACCAATTGCCAGCCCCAGAAGCAGAACGCGGCGATTTTCGGCGCGAACAGCTGTGTCTGGCAGGTGCGTTGCACCGAATAGAACGAACTGGCAAATAATGCGCAGCCGCCAAAGGCGAAGATCACCGCGTTGGTATGCAACGGGCGCAGGCGGCCGAAGCTGGTCCAGGGCAAATCGAAGTTGAGCTGTGGCCAGACCAATTGGGCGGCGAGAAAAACCCCGAGCCCCATGCCGACGATGCCCCACACCACCGTCATAATGGCGAATTGGCGGACCACCTTGTAGTTGTAGGCGGTACTGATAGAAGTGTTCATGGTTCCCCATCCACGGTTCAGCCGAAGTGAGCGCCTGCGCAAGGCAGTGCGGCGTTCTTCGCCTGGAGTTATAGGCAGACTAAAAGCGAGGCAAGCATGGACAAACAGCACAAGGCCAGTATTGACGGGGATCAATGGGCGCGGTGCGTGGCCGAACACGGTTGGCTATGGACCGCCGCGCAACCGGGTATCGTTGCCGAGCCCCCGACCCTCATCCTTGCCCATGGTGCCGGTGCACCGATGGACAGCGGCTTCATGGAAGAAATGGCCGCACGCCTTGCCGTACGGGGCGTCAACGTGTTGCGCTTCGAGTTTCCCTACATGGCCCAGCGGCGCCAGGATGGGGGCAGGCGTCCTCCCAACCCGGCACCCAAGCTGCTGGAATGCTGGCGTGAGGTGTACGCCACGGTGCGGCCTTTTGTCGCTGGGCGGCTGGCCATTGGCGGCAAGTCCATGGGCGGGCGCATGGCGAGCCTGCTGGTCGATGAGTTGGGTGCCGATGCGCTGGTGTGCCTGGGTTATCCCTTCTATGCGGTGGGCAAGCCGGAGAAGCCGCGGGTCGAGCACTTGGCAGGGTTAAAGACCCGGACCTTGATCGTCCAGGGCGAGCGTGATGCCTTGGGTAACCGGGAGGCGGTGCAGGGATATGAATTGTCCCCGAGCATCGAGGTGATGTGGCTGGTGGCGGGGGATCATGACCTCAAGCCGCTGAAGGCGTCGGGGTTCAGTCATGAGCAGCATCTGGAGGCGGCGGCGGGCAAGGTGGCGGCGTTTCTTCAATAAGCGCTTTTTTTATTGTCAGGGCCTCATCGCGAGCAAGCTCGCTCCCACACTGGATGTGTGGCGCTCACGAACCCCTTGTGGGAGCGAGCTTGCTCGCGATGGCGGCTGCCCAGGCAACAAGAAACCCGGAAGCGTTCGCTGTCCGGGTTTTTGGATTGCCAACTGAAATCAGCGGTTGAACCGCTCCACCAACGAATACTGCGAATTCGCCGTGCGGGTCAGCTCTTCGCTCAGCAGCGCCGAGCTGTGGGCCTGGCCGGAGGTCTGGTCGGCCAGTTCCGAGATGTTGCTGATGTTGCGGCTGATCTCCTCGGCCACTGAGCTTTGCTCCTCGGTGGCGGCGGCGATCTGGGTGGTCATGTCGGTGATGTTGGCCACCGCTTCGCTGATGCCCACCAATGCCTGGTCCGCTTCCATCACCCGCGCCACGCCTTCTTCGGCCTGGCGGTGGCCGGCCTCCATGGTTTGCACGGCATTGTTGGCGGTTTGCTGGAGCTTGGCGATCAGGCCATGGATCTGCCCGGTGGATTCGCTGGTGCGTTGCGCCAGTTGGCGTACTTCGTCGGCCACCACGGCAAAGCCGCGCCCCATCTCACCTGCACGGGCCGCTTCAATGGCGGCGTTGAGGGCCAGCAGGTTGGTCTGGTCGGCGATGCCTTTGATCACGTCGACCACGCCACCGATCTCGTCGCTGTCCTTGGCCAGCTGAGTCACGGTGTTACCGGTCTCACCGACCACCACCGACAGCCGCTCGATGGCTTCGCGGGTTTCCCCGGCGATGTCGCGGCCACGGCTGGTCAGGCGATTGGCTTCCTGGGTGGCATCGGCGGTGCGCTGCACGTGACTGGCGACTTCCTGGGTCGTTGCCGCCATCTGGTTGACGGCCGTGGCGACCTGTTCGGTTTCCACCCGCTGGCGCTCAAGGCCGCTGGAGCTGTCATGGGCCAACGTGTTGGACTGGCGAGCCTGGTCGTTAAGATGCTCGGCGGTGTCCTGCAGGCGCGTCAGGCAGGTTTTCAGGCGCGCTTGCTGACTGAGAATCGACATTTCCAGGCGTGCCTGGACGCCGCGGCTGTCGGTGTACATCCGGGCGATCAGCGGGTCGGAGGTGGTTTGCTCGGCCAGGCGCAGCAGGCGCTTGATCCCGCGTTGTTGCCATTGCAGGCCGATCAGCCCCAGTGGCACCGAAAGCACGGCGGCCAGGGCAAAACCCCAGTGGGAGTTCAAGAAGGCGCCCACGACGAAGCTCAACTGGCTGACCAGGATGAACGGCAGCCAGTCCTGCAGCATCGGCAGCCATTTGTCGCTGCCAGGCACCGCGGACTTGCCCTGGTTGATGCGCTGGTAAAGTGCTTCGGCCCGGCCGATCTGCTCGGCGGTGGGCTTGACCCGTACCGACTCGTAGCCGACCACCTGGTTACCTTCGAAGATGGGCGTGACGTAGGCGTTGACCCAGTAGTGGTCGCCGTTCTTGCTGCGGTTCTTGACGATGCCCATCCATGGCAAGCCTTGTTTCAGCGTGCCCCACATATGGGTGAACACGGCTGACGGAACATCGGGGTGACGGACGAGGTTGTGCGGCGAACGGATCAGTTCTTCCTTGGAAAACCCACTGATTTCAACGAACGCGTCGTTGCAGTAGGTGATGACACCCTTGGCGTCGGTGGTCGAAATCAATCGTTGCTGGGCCGGGAAGGTCCTTTCGCGTTGTGTGACGGGTTGGTTGTTACGCATGGTGTGTAGATCCGCAAGGCTTTGAAAGGTTGTCGGCGCCGTCAGGTTTTAGTTGAAGTTATTTTTGCCTGTCGCTATCACGCCAGCATCGGGTAGGTAAAGAGGGCGAAATGAAGCAGGTTGAGCAGAAAATGCGTGGCAATCGCCGCGCCCAGACCGCCAAAACGATACGCCAGGCCGTAACCGAGCCCCGCCAGCCCCGACAGCAGCACCCATTGCCAACCCGCGCCCGCATGCACTAGGCCGAACAGCAACGAAGCCAGGAGCAATGCCAGGTTGTCGCCCTGACGCAGGTGTTTGAAGCGTCGGCTCAAGCCACCCTGAATGTAGCCACGAAACAGCGCTTCCTCCACCAGCGTGACCAATAAAAGATTATTAAGTACCCACATCCAGGCATGGTCCGGCCATTTCGGCGCCCAGTGGATCATCCCCAGCAGCATCGCACCGCCAAGGGCCAGGACCGCGCTCAGGGCCAAACCCATGGCCGTGGCGTAGGACGACAACCTCAACGAGCGCCGGCCGACGATCCAGGGGCAGGCCAGCAACAGCCAGAAGCCGATGAGCGGCTTGTCCTGGTTCAGGTACATGGCAAACGGTGCGGCGTCATCGGTCAAACGTTGCGCCGGGATCACCCGCCCGTTGAAGAAGCCAGGCATCCAGTGCAGTGCCAGTGCCAGGGCCATGACCAGGAACAGGGTATGCCCGAGAAACCGGCCAACCGGCGTTTGTCGCTGGCGAACCGCATACCCGGCGAACAGCAGCAGCCCGATCGAGATGAGTGCAGTCCAGGCCAGATGGCCATAGACCAGCGCCAGACCATAGCCTGTGGAAAGAAGGGCCAGGTGAAGCCAGGGCAAAGCGGGCATACAACATCCTTTTAACGGGGACGCTCTGGGCGAGGGCGGCTGTCGGGGCTTCGACGCCACCGTGTCGCGCAAAGAGCACATTTGTGTCCGTGCAGATTCATGCGCAGGAGGGGCAGGCAGTTGGCTGACGCGGTTGCGTGAGTGCCGGCAGGATTATAGGCGGGCTCATACAAAACAGCGCCTGTTAAATAACTGTGGGGGCGAGCTGGCTCGCGATAGGGGCAAGTCAGCCAACACTGATGCTGGCTGATCCATCGCTATCGCGAGCAAACTCGCTCCCACAGGGGCGTGTTTTAACCTGCAATCAATTGTCGCAAGACGTAGTGAAGAATCCCGCCGGCCTTGAAGTATTCCACTTCATTCAAGGTATCGATCCGACACAACACTTCGATTCGCTCTTGGCTGCCATCCTCCCGGGTGATGACCAGGGGCAGGTTCATCCGTGGCGTCAGTTCGACGTCATTGAGCCCCAGGATGTCCAGGGTTTCCTTGCCCGTGAGGTTCAGGCGCTTGCGGTTCTGGTCGAGCTTGAACTGTAGCGGCAGCACGCCCATGCCCACCAGGTTGGAGCGATGGATGCGCTCGAAGCTTTCGGCGATCACCGCCTTGACCCCCAGCAGGTTGGTGCCCTTGGCCGCCCAGTCCCGGCTCGAGCCCGTGCCATATTCCTGGCCGGCGATCACCACCAGGGGCGTGCCCGTGGATTGGTAGAGCATGGCGGCATCGTAGATCGGCATTCGTTCGCCACTGGGGATGTAGATCGTGTTGCCGCCTTCTTCACCGTCGAGCATTTCGTTGCGGATGCGGATATTGGCGAAGGTGCCGCGCATCATGACTTGATGGTTGCCGCGCCTTGAACCGTAGGAGTTGAAGTCCCGTGGCTCCACGCCTTGTTCGCGCAGGTAGCGACCGGCCGGGCTGTCAGCCTTGATGTTACCGGCCGGGGAGATGTGGTCGGTGGTCACCGAGTCTCCCAGCAGGGCCAGGATCCGGGCGCCCTCGACGTTCCTGACGGCCGGTGGCGGCCCGCCGATGTCGTCGAAGAAGGGTGGGTGCTGGATGTAGGTCGAGTCATCCTGCCAGACGTAAGTCGCCGCTTGCGGCACTTCGATGGCCTGCCATTGCTCGTCACCGGCAAACACGGCGGCGTATTCCTTGTGGAACATGCTGGTGTTGACCTGGGCCACGGCGGCGGCCACTTCCTGGCTGCTGGGCCAGATGTCCCGCAGGTACACCGGCTTGCCGTCCCGGTCGTTGCCCAGCGGCTCGCTGCTGATGTCGATGCGCACTGTGCCGGCCAGGGCATAGGCGACCACCAGCGGCGGCGAGGCCAACCAGTTGGTCTTCACCAGCGGATGCACCCGGCCTTCGAAGTTGCGGTTGCCCGACAATACCGAGGCCACGGTCAGGTCGGCTTTCTGGATGGCTTTCTCGATGGGGTCCGGCAACGGCCCGGAGTTGCCGATACAGGTCGTGCAACCATAGCCCACCAAGTCGAAACCGAGTTTATCCAAGTACTCGGTCAGGCCGGCCGCGTTGTAGTAATCGGTGACCACCTTGGAGCCCGGCGCCAGGGAACTCTTGACCCAAGGCTTGCGGACCAGGCCTTTTTCCACGGCTTTTTTCGCCAGCAGCCCGGCGGCCATCATGACGCTGGGGTTGGAGGTGTTGGTGCACGAGGTGATGGCGGCAATCACCACCGCGCCGTTTTTCAGGCGATGGGTGTGGCCTTCGAATTCGTACTCGGCTTCGCCCACCTGGTCGGCATTGCCCACCGCGACGCCACCGCCGCCTTCACTTTCCAGGCGGCCTTCTTCTTTACTGGTGGGTTTGACCTGCAACCCCAGGAAGTCGCTGAAAGCCTGGCCGACATTCGGCAGCGAAACCCGGTCCTGAGGGCGTTTGGGCCCGGCGAGACTGGCCTCGACGCTGCCCATGTCCAGCTCCAGGGTGTCGGTGAACACCGGCTCTTGGCCGGGCAGGCGCCACAGGCCCTGGGCCTTGCAATAAGCCTCTACCAGCTTCACGGTCTCTGTCGGGCGCCCGGACAGGCGCAGGTAGTCCAGGGTCACCTCGTCCACCGGGAAGAAACCGCAGGTGGCGCCGTATTCCGGGGCCATGTTGGCGATGGTGGCGCGGTCGGCCAGGGGCAGGTCGGCCAGGCCGTCGCCATAGAACTCGACGAATTTGCCCACCACACCTTTCTTGCGCAGCATCTGCGTGACGGTCAGCACCAGGTCGGTGGCGGTAATGCCTTCGCGTAGCTTGCCGATGAGTTTGAAACCGATGACCTCGGGAATCAGCATCGACACCGGTTGGCCGAGCATGGCCGCTTCCGCCTCGATCCCGCCGACGCCCCAGCCCAGTACGCCGAGGCCGTTGATCATGGTGGTGTGGGAGTCGGTGCCCACCAGGGTATCGGGGAAGGCGTAGGTGCGGCCGTCTTCTTCTTTGGTCCACACGGTGCGGCCCAGGTATTCCAGATTGACCTGGTGGCAGATGCCGGTGCCCGGCGGTACTACGCTGAAATTGTCAAAGGCGCTCTGGCCCCAGCGCAGGAAGGCGTAGCGTTCGCCGTTGCGCTGCATTTCGATGTCGACGTTCTGCTCGAACGCCTGGCTGCTGGCGAACTTGTCTACCATCACCGAGTGGTCGATCACCAGGTCCACCGGTGACAGCGGGTTGATCCGCTGGGGATCGCCGCCGGCCTTTTCCATGGCGGCTCGCATGGCGGCCAGATCGACCACGGCGGGGACACCGGTGAAATCCTGCATCAGTACCCGTGCCGGGCGGTATTGAATCTCGCGGTCGGAGCGGCGCTCCTTGAGCCACCCGGCCAGGGCCTTGAGGTCGGCACCGGTGACGGTTTTTTCATCTTCCCAGCGCAACAGGTTTTCCAGCAGCACCTTCAAGGACATGGGCAGCTTGTCCAGGTCACCCAGGCTTCGGGCGGCATCCGGCAGGCTGAAGTAATGGTAGGTCCTGGCGTCGACTTGCAGTGTTTTAAGGGTTTTCAGGCTATCGAGGGACGGCATTGAAATCACTCCTTTGAGTCCGCACGGCTACGGACGGAGGGGGACGGACAGAGCCTTTAACCTAGCCCTGTTTTGAGCGTATGACTAATCACTGGACTCTATAGCAAGGTTCGCGGTTCCGAACTCCGCTATCATGCGGCGGTTTTCGTGACAGGCTTTGCTACGGAGTTTCAATGAACACGCTTTTTATGCACTGCCGGCCAGGCTTCGAAGGCGAGGTCTGTTCCGAGATCGCCGAGCACGCGGCCCGGCTCAACGTGGCCGGCTACGCCAAGGCCAAACCGGCCAGTGCCTGCGCCGAATTTGTCTGTACCGAAGAGGACGGCGCCGAGCGGCTGATGCGCGGGCAGCGTTTTGCCGAGCTGATTTTTCCACGCCAGTGGGCGCGGGGCACGTTCATTGAATTGCCGGAAACCGACCGTATCAGCGTCATCCTGGCTCACATGTCGGCGTTCCCGACCTGCGGCAGCCTGTGGCTGGAGGTGGTCGACACCAATGACGGCAAGGAACTGTCGAACTTCTGCAAGAAATTCGAAGGCCCGTTGCGCAAAGCACTGAGCGGGGCCGGCAAGCTGGTGGACGACCCCCGCAAGCCGCGTCTGCTGCTGACATTCAAAAGTGGCCGTGAAGTGTTCCTGGGCCTGGCGGACGCGGACAATTCGGCGATGTGGCCGATGGGCATCCCGCGCCTGAAGTTCCCCCGGGAAGCGCCGAGCCGCTCCACACTCAAGCTTGAAGAGGCCTGGCACCATTTCATCCCCCGGGACCAGTGGGATGAGCGCCTGCACAGTGACATGACCGGCGTGGACCTCGGCGCCGCGCCAGGCGGCTGGACCTGGCAACTGGTCAACCGTGGGATGCTGGTCACGGCCATCGACAACGGCCCCATGGCCGAAAGCCTGATGGACACCGGCCTGGTGCAGCACCTGATGGCGGACGGCTTCACGTTCAAGCCCAAGCAGCCGGTGGACTGGATGGTCTGCGACATCGTCGAAAAGCCTGCGCGCAACGCGGCGATGCTGGAAGAGTGGATTGGCGAGGGCCATTGCCGCGAGGCCGTGGTCAACCTCAAGCTGCCGATGAAGCAGCGTTATGCCGAGGTGAAGCGCCTGCTCGAGCGTATCGCTGATGGCTTCAAGGCCCGGGGCATCAAGGTCGAGATCGGTTGCAAGCAGCTGTACCACGACCGTGAGGAAGTGACCTGCCATTTGCGGCGGTTGGACACGAAGAAGCCGAAATCCCGCTAGCCCTCGGGATTGATGGAGACCCCTGTGGGATGCCAGGGGTGACCGAACGCCGACATTGCGCGACAATGCCGGCCAGTTTCAGGAGTAGAACATGAGTGAAATGAACGACACGCCGGTCGACGGCACGCTGGATGCCACCGGCCTCAATTGCCCGGAACCGGTGATGATGTTGCACCAGCACATCCGCGACCTGGCCCCCGGTGGCCTGCTGAAAGTCATCGCCACCGACCCCTCGACCCGCCGCGACATCCCCAAGTTTTGTGTGTTCCTGGACCACGAGCTGGTGGCCCAGCAGGAGGAGGCCGGCACCTACCTCTACTGGATCCGCAAGAAACTCGCTTAACCCGTCGAGCGGCTGAGGCGGATCTGCTTGCGCGCGCTACGTGCCAGACGGATCGACAACATCAGTGCCGCGCAGCTCAAGCCCACGATCAGGCCTTGCCACAAGCCGCTCGGGCCGCTGGCCGCGCCGAGCCAGTCGGTCAGGCCCAGGGCGTAACCCACCGGCAGGCCGATGCCCCAATAGGCGAACAGGGTCAGGATCATCGTCACCCGGGTGTCCTGGTAGCCGCGCAATGCGCCTGCCGCCGTGACCTGGATCGCATCGGAAAACTGAAACAGCGCCGCATAGACGATCAGCATCGATGCCACCTCGATGACCACCGGATCGGCGGTATAGATCGCCGCGATAGGCCCGCGCAGCGCGAACATCAGGCTCGCCGACAGGCAAGCGTAGGCCAGTGCGGTGCCCATGCCCACCCCGGCAGCGAAGCGCGCTTCGCGAGGCTGCTGCCGCCCCAGGGCTTGGCCGACGCGCACCGTGACGGCCATGCCCAGGGAGTAGGGGATCATGAACACCAGGGAGCTGAAGTTCAGCGCGATCTGGTGCCCGGCCACCACGGTGGCGCCGAGGCTGCCGATCAGCAGGGCGATCACCGCGAAAATACTCGACTCGGCGAACACCGCAATGCCGATCGGCAAGCCGATGCCCAGCAAGCGCTTGATGACCGCCCATTGCGGCCAGTCGAAACGGCTGAACAACCGACTCGACTGATAGGCCGGTGCCCACCGCGCCCAACCGGCCATGCCCAGGGCCATGACCCACATCACGATGGCCGTGGCCCAGCCGCAACCGACGCCGCCCATGGCGGGCACGCCCAGGTGCCCATAGATGAAGATGTAATTGAGCGGAATGTTCAGCGCCAGCCCGCACAGCCCCAGCACCATCGCCGGTCGCGTGCGACCCAGGCCGTCGCTGAAGCAGCGCAGTACGTGATACAGCGCCACGGCCGGCAGGCCCGTGCCGATGCCCCGCAGGTATTCCATGCACGGACCGATCAATTCGGGATCGACTTTCATGATGTGCAGGATCGGCTCGGCGCTGAACAGCGCCAGTGTCGCGATCAACCCCACCACCAGGGCCAGCCATAGCGCCTGGCGTACCAGCGGCCCGATCTCGTCGAACGTGCCGGCACCGAAGCGCTGGGCAACTTTCGGGGTGGTCGCCAGCAGGGTGCCAGTCATCAACAGGAACACCGGCACCCAGATCGAGTTGCCCAGGGCCACGGCCGCCAGGTCCCGTGGGCCGACCCGACCGGCCATCACCGCATCGACAAAGCCCATGGCCGTGGTCGCCAGTTGCGCCACCATAATCGGCAAGGCCAGGGCCAGCAAGGTCTTGAATTCCAGGCGCACCCGGGCCGGGCGGGAAAGGGGAGTGGAGGTGTCGATGACAGGATTCACAGGGCAAGCATCCGAAAGGGGTAAGCGCAAGGCGGAGAATTCTACGCTTTGACGTGGTGGTCAGGAAAAAACCTGTGTTGTGGATTTGTAATCGTTCACTCAGCTCGTGAATGCTGTTGTGGCGAGGGGATTTATCCCCGTTCGACTGCGCAGCAGTCGCAATAGTCATAGGGGGGGCTGGCGCACCCAACGGGGATAAATCCCCTCGCCACAACATCATTCGCTCCTGGTAATGCGTAGACCCACTGGAACGCCTACACTGCCTACCCCGCCAAAGGAGCTCTGCCATGCTGATCGTCGCCGACGAAAACATCCCCCTGCTTGATGCGTTTTTCCAAGGGTTCGGCGAAATCCGCCGGGTACCGGGCCGGGGGATCGACCGAACGATGGTCGAGCACGCCGATGTATTGCTGGTGCGGTCGGTCAGCCAGGTCAATCGGGCCCTGCTGGAAGGCAGCAAGGTCCGCTTCGTCGGCACCTGCACCATCGGTACCGACCACTTGGACCTGGATTATCTTGCCGAGGCGGGGATCCGCTGGGCCAGCGCACCCGGCTGCAATGCCCGTGGCGTGGTGGACTACGTGCTGGGCAGCCTGATGACCCTGGCGGAAATCGAAGGTGCGGCGCTGGAGCAGCGGACCTTCGGCGTGGTCGGCGCGGGCCAGGTGGGCGGACGGTTGATCGAGGTGCTCAAGGGGTTGGGCTGGGTCGTGAAGGTCTGCGATCCACCGCGTCAGGCCGTCGAGGGCGGCGACTATGTGAGCCTGGAGCAGATCATCGAGCAGTGCGATGTGATCAGCCTGCACACCCCGTTGACCCGCGACGGCGAGCAACCGACCTGGCACCTGTTCGACGAAGCGCGCCTGAACCGGCTCAAGCCCGGGACCTGGCTGATCAATGCGGCTCGAGGGCCGGTGATCGATAACGCCGCGTTGCGCGCGGTGTTGCTGGAGCGCGAAGACCTGCAAGCGGTGCTGGATGTCTGGGAGCAGGAGCCCACCGTGGATGTGGACCTGGCCGATTTGTGCGTGATCGCCACCCCGCACATTGCCGGTTACAGCCTCGATGGTCGCCAGCGTGGCACGGCCCAGATCTACCAGGCCTTGTGCGCGTTCCTGGAACGACCGGTTGAAGTCAGCCTCAGTGACCTGTTGCCTCGGCCGTGGCTGGGTGGCATCACCCTGGATGCCGAAACCGACCCGGCCTGGGCTTTGGCGGCGCTGTGCCGGAGTGTGTACGACCCCCGTCGCGACGACGCGGATTTTCGCCGCAGCCTGGTGGGCACCGTCGACGAGCAACGCCGCGCCTTCGATGCCTTGCGCAAGCATTATCCGCCACGGCGGGAAATCGACAGTTTGAAGGTGCGTATCGACGGGCAGTCGGCGGCCTTGCAACAGATTGTCACGGCGTTGGGCGCCACCCTCGTCTAGACGCCGTCTTTTTGTGGCGAGGGGATTTATCCCCGCTGGGGCGCGAAGCGGCCCCGAAATCTGAAGATTGCGGTGTGTCAGTTTGAACCAATGGGGCTGCTGCGCAGCCCAGCGGGGATAAATCCCCTCGCCACAAGTGAGTGCCAAGCCAGAGATCAATGGCAGCCTTGTTCTTTCAGGCATAAAAAACCCGACATCAATGTCGGGTCCAATTGAAGACGGGCTGTATCACTTTTGTTCGGCAGGCTTGACCAGTCGTTTTTCCAGCTCGCTGCAGGCTTTCTGGATCATGTCTTCGGTGATCGGTACTTCGCGCCCTTGGGCATCGATGAACGAGCAGCCCAGAGACTGGTCCGGTTGCGTGCGGATTACTTGAATCTTGTCGTCGCTGCTGTGTTGCAAGGACATGGCCTGTCTCCTCATCAGGTTGTATGCCTACTTTAGTGTCGCCAGGTGACCGAGCCATGACACTCCTTGTAGGTTCATGGCGACACCTCCACTCAATCAGAAACACAGTTGCGTTTCCAGCCAGACTTTAGACCGATAACATCTAGCCGCTAGTCATAGTGGTCATATTTAACCTGACTCATTGCGATTCAACTTGGTTCCGCTGCGTTTCGGCGTCGCGAGCTGGCCTTTTTCCTGCTGCATTATCGGACGCCTTTGATGCTTTCTTCCCGACATCGCCGTGCCATACGCCTGGCCAGCGGCTTCATCGCCCCTTATCGCAAACAGGTCGCCGGCGCTTTGCTGGCGTTGATTGTCACTGCCGGCATTACCTTGTCCATGGGGCAAGGCATCCGCTTGCTGGTGGACCAGGGCTTCATGACCCGCTCGCCGCACCTGCTCAATCAATCCATCGGCCTGTTCATGGTGCTGGTGGTGGGGTTGGCGATCGGTACGTTTTCGCGTTTTTACCTGGTGTCCTGGATTGGTGAGCGGGTGGTGGCGGATATCAGGCGGAAGGTCTTCAACCATCTGGTGTACTTGCACCCGGGTTTCTACGAAAACAACCGCAGTTCGGAAATCCAGTCACGGCTGACCACTGATACGACCTTGCTGCAATCGGTGATCGGTTCGTCGCTGTCGTTGTTTTTGCGTAATGTCTTGATGGTGGTGGGTGGTATCGTGCTGCTGTTCATCACCAATCCCAAGCTGACCAGTATCGTGGTGATCGCCCTGCCGCTGGTATTGGTGCCGATCCTGCTCTTCGGGCGTCGCGTGCGCAGCTTGTCGCGCCAGAGCCAGGACCGCGTTGCCGACGTCGGCAGCTATGTTTCCGAAACCCTTGGCCAGATCAAGACCGTGCAGGCCTACAACCATCAGGTCCAGGACGAACACCGTTTTTCCGTGACGGTGGAGCAGGCCTTCGACACCGCTCGCAAGCGCATTGTCCAGCGGGCCTGGTTGATCACCCTGGTGATCGTGCTGGTGCTGGGGGCGGTGGGGGTGATGCTCTGGGTCGGAGGCATGGATGTGATCGCCGGGCGGATTTCCGGTGGCGAGCTGGCGGCGTTCGTGTTCTACAGCCTGATCGTCGGCAGTGCCTTCGGGACCCTGAGCGAAGTGATTGGCGAGTTGCAGCGGGCGGCCGGTGCGGCAGAGCGCATTGCCGAGCTGCTGCGTTCGGAAAACATCATCCAGCCGCCGGCTTCGGGGCTCGTGACCTTGCCAGCGCGGGTTCGCGGTGATTTGCGTCTCGAAGGCGTGCGCTTTTCCTACCCGTCCCGGCCGGACAGTTATGCAGTCGACGGACTCGACCTGAGCATCAAGGCCGGTGAGACCCTGGCCCTGGTCGGGCCTTCCGGCGCGGGCAAGTCGACGGTCTACGATTTGCTGCTGCGCTTCTATGATCCCGTGCAAGGGCAGATCCTGATCGACGATGTGCCGTTGACTCGACTCGATCCGCTGGACCTGCGCCGGCATTTCGCCCTGGTTTCACAAAGCCCGGCGCTGTTTTTCGGCACGGTTGAAGAGAATATCCGCTATGGCAACCCGGAGGCGACGTCGGAGCAGGTGCGCGAGGCCGCGCAGATCGCCCACGCCCACGACTTCATCGAAAAAATGCCCGACGGCTACCAGACGCACCTGGGCGACGGCGGCCTCGGGTTATCCGGCGGCCAGCGCCAACGCCTAGCCATCGCCCGAGCGTTGCTCGTGGATGCCCCGATCCTGCTGTTGGATGAAGCCACCAGCGCCCTCGATGCGCAAAGCGAGCACCTGATCCAGCAAGCCTTGCCCAGCCTGATGAAAAACCGCACGACGCTGGTGATCGCCCATCGGCTGGCCACGGTGAAAAACGCCGATCGGATCGCGGTGATGGACCAGGGCAAGGTGGTTGCCGTGGGCACTCACCAGGAGCTTGTCGCCAGCAATGCGCTGTATGCGCGATTGGCGGCGTTGCAGTTCAATGTGGGGGCGGAGGCGGCAACCGACTGATACCGCGTCCACAGGGGATGTTGTGTTTGATGCAGGCCCTGTGGGAGCGAGCTTGCTCGCGATAGCGGTGAGTCAGCTTGCATTCATGTTGCAGGTGCCGGCGCCATCGCGAGCAAGCTCGCTCCCACAAAGAAGAGGGCTTTGTGGGGGTGTTAATCACTGATCATCGAAATACCGCTCATGCCAGTCCACCAGCGGTTGCGGCGAATTGAGTTTCTGGCCGTAGATCACCGAGTATGACAACACGTTCTGCACGTATTGGCGGGTTTCGTCGAACGGGATGCTCTCGACCCAGACGTCGAAGCTCAAGTGGTCGGCGCCACGCAGCCATTGGCGCACGCGGCCGGGGCCGGCGTTGTAGGCCGCCGAGGCCAGGACGCGGTTGCCGTTGAACTGGCTATGAACCTGGCTCAGGTAGGCCGCACCCAACTGGATGTTCTTGTCCGGGTTCAGCACTTGCTGTGGCGAGGCCAGGGGAATGCTGAACTTGCGCGCGGTTTCCTTGGCGGTGCCAGGCATCAGTTGCATCAGGCCGGCGGCGCCGACGCTGGAGCGGGCATCATCCATGAACGCACTTTCCTGGCGGGTAATGGCGAACGCCCAACTTGGATGCAAGCCGCGGATCTTGGCTTCGCGCACCAGGGTCTCGCGGTGGGCCATCGGGAAACGGATGTCCAGGTCGTCCCAGTACTTGGCCTGGCTGATGGTGCGGATGGCCGGGAAATACCATTTCAGGTCGTAAGCCAGTTTTGCCTGGGCGACCATTTCGTCCCGGTTGAAATGACGGCTGACGTGATACCACTCGCGGCGTCCGTCGACGATATCCCCACGGGCATGAAACTCCAGCGCCCGGCGCACGCCAGGGGTATTGCGCACCTTGTTGGTCAGCGCCTGGCTCATCACCAGTGGCTTGTTGACGAGCGAGTAGGGGGACTGGGATCGGTCGGCGGCCAGGAAGCCATAGAAGTCCCGCTCACGGGCCAGGTGCTTGTAGAGCGTCAGGGCTTCCGGGTTCTGCGGCTGCGCCAGTTCCAGCGTGCGGGCTTGCCAGTACCGCCAGCGGTTGGTGCTGGACAGCGACTCGGGCAGGCGGCGGGTCAACTGATAGGCATCGTCCCAGCGAGCGAGGCGCAACAGCAGGCGCAAGCGCCATTCCGAAACGGTGTCATCGCGCAACTCAGGGTCGTATTTCGTCATCACGTCCAGGGCGCGGCTGTCGAAGCGCTTGGCCAGGGTCAGACCGATCTCGCGGGCGATCGCGACTTTTTCATCCGGGGAAAAATGCATGGTGCTGGCGTAGCCATCCAGCAGCGCCATGGCTTTTTCCGGGTCCTGGCGAGCCAGGCGACGCAGGCCGAGGCTGACGATATCGGACATCGGTTCATCGGCTGGAACGAAGCGCGAGGGCTGGTTGAGCAACTCGGGCTTTTGCGCCACGTCCACTAGCAATTTGCCACGGGGAGCGAGGGTGGTCAGGCCGCTGACCAGGCTGTTGGCCAGCGGGTAGTTGCGCGCCTGAGCTGCCAGCTTGGCGCGCTCCCAGCGTTTCTGCTCGGTCAACTGGCCCTGGGATGCCCACAGGCCGAACAACGCATCGCACGCCTGGGGCTGGGATTTGCCGGTAAGCCATAGCTTTTCGGTGTTGGCGTAGCCCTCGGCCTTCAGGCCATGGCTGAGTTGGTATTGAGCGTTGAGGCAATCCAGCTCGGTGAAATTGAGCTTGGGGTCGTAATACTTGACGAAGGTCTCCCAGTCGCCGCGCTCGGTCAGCCAACGCAGCCAGCGCAGCTTCATCCAGTTGGCCTGGGGCAGGTCACCGTGCTCGGCGAGGAATTTCTCGATTTCGGCGTTGCTGGCGCTCTTGAGGCGAGCGGTCAATTCGTCGTAGGCCAGGTACGGCTCCAGCGGGTAATCGCGCAGGGCCTGGCTGTAGCGGAAGTAGGGGCCGGAATCGCCCTTGGCCAATGCACGCTTGGCTTCGTCGTAGTATTGGCGCTGAGTGGAAATATCCACCGCCTGAGCGGATTGAACGGCAGTGGCACATACAAAAAGACACGATAAGACACTGAAAAGGCGACTGCGCATGAGACGTCCGGGCAGAAAAAAACATGACAAGCCCAAGGGTTAACCCAGGGTAACTGTCTGTAGCTTAGCCTTTTGCCAGCAGCCGGCGAAAGCTTTGCGGGGCTGTCGGTGCAAGTTCGCAACATTTGTTATGCAGAGTGCTTCAGTGGCGAAATTGGCGGACCCTTGAGGCCTCATCTCAGGTAGAATGCGCGCCCGGTTTTTGGAGAAGCTCATGACCCTGCTCAAATTCAGCGATGTGTCCCTTGCTTTCGGCGCTATGCCGTTGTTGGACAAGGTGTCCTGGCAGATCGCCCGTGGTGAGCGGGTGTGCATCATCGGCCGAAACGGCACTGGCAAGTCCAGCATGATGAAGCTGGTCAAGGGCGATCAAAAGCCCGACGACGGCTCGGTCTGGCGTGCGCCAGGCCTGAAAATCGGCGAATTGCCCCAGGAACTGCCGGTGGCCGACGAGCGGACCGTGTTCGATGTGGTCGCCGAAGGCCTGGACGGTGTCGGCGCGCTGTTGGCCGAGTATCACCACCTGAGCCAGAACATCGTCACCGATGCCGACCTGGACAAGTTGATGCACGTGCAGCACGACCTTGAGGCCCGAGACGGCTGGCGCCTGCAGCAGTTGGTCGACAGCACCCTGAGCCGCCTGCAATTGCCGGCCGACAAGACCCTCGCCGAGTTGTCCGGCGGTTGGCGTCGCCGCGTCCTGCTGGCCCAGGCCCTGGTCTCCGAGCCGGACCTGCTGCTGCTCGACGAACCGACCAACCACCTGGACATCGGCGCCATCGCCTGGCTTGAAGAAGCCCTGAAAGACTTCCAGGGGGCGGTGCTGTTCATCACCCACGACCGTTCCTTCCTGCAGAACCTGGCGACGCGCATCCTTGAATTGGACCGCGGCGGCCTGATCGACTGGAACGGCGACTACGCCAGCTTCCTGGTGCACAAGGAAGCGGCGCTGGCGGCGGAAGAAACCGCTAACGCACTGTTCGATAAGAAGCTGGCCCAGGAAGAAGTCTGGATTCGCCAGGGCATCAAGGCGCGTCGCACCCGCAACGAAGGCCGTGTGCGTGCGCTCAAGGCGTTGCGCGTGGAGCGCAGCGAGCGTCGCGAGCGCACCGGTAAGGCCAACATTCAGTTGGATACCGCTGACAAGTCCGGCAAGCAGGTGATGGTCCTGGAGAACGTGAGTTTCGCGCACCCTGGCGGCCCGTTCCTGATCAAGGACTTTTCCATGGTGCTGCAGCGTGGCGATCGCATCGGCCTGCTGGGCGCCAACGGCACTGGCAAGACCACTTTGCTCAAGCTGATGCTCGGTGGCCTGGTGCCCACCAGCGGCAAGGTGGAAGAGGGCACGAAGATCGACGTCGCCTACTTTGACCAGTTGCGTCATCAACTGGATCTGGAAAAGACCGTGATCGACAACGTCGCCGAAGGCCGCGATTTCATCGATATCGATGGCCAGAGCCGCCATGTGCTGAGCTACCTCGGCGATTTCCTGTTCAGCCCCCAGCGTGCCCGTACGCCGGTCAAGGCGTTGTCGGGTGGTGAGCGCGCCCGTCTGTTGCTGGCCAAGTTGTTCAGCAAGCCGGCGAACCTGCTGGTGCTCGACGAGCCCACCAACGACCTGGACGTGGAAACCCTCGAATTGCTGGAAGAGGTGCTGCTGACCTTCAACGGCACCGTTCTGATGGTCAGTCACGACCGGGCATTCCTCGACAACGTGGTCACCAGCACCCTGGTGTTCGAAGGCGGAGGCCTGGTTCGCGAATACGTCGGTGGCTATCAGGACTGGCTGCGCCAGGGTGGCTCGCCGCGTCTGCTGGGGGTCACCGAGAGCAAGTCCGGCAAGGCCGACCTGAACTCGGCCGTGGTCAAGGCCGAACCTGCGCCGGTTGCCGCAGCAGCCCCGGCCCCGGCAAAGAAAAAGCTCAGCTACAAGCTGCAGCGTGAACTGGAAGCCTTGCCGGGTGATATCGACGCGAAGGAGCAGCAGATCGCAGCGGTAGAAGCCGAAATGGCCGAGGCCGGGTTCTACCAGCGACCTGCTGCCGAAACCGCTAAGGTGATTGCGCACCTGGAGCAACTGCAAGCCGAGCTGGATGCATTGGTCGAGCGCTGGGCCGAGCTGGACGCGTGATCCACCGTCGAGAAAAATCCCGGCGTTCAGCAATGAGCGCCGGGATTGTTTACTTGAAACGCCATCCCCTTGTGGGAGCGAGCTTGCTCGCGATAGCGGTGTGACAGTCAGCATCAATGCTGCTGATCTACCGCGATCGCGAGCAAGCTCGCTCCCACAGGTTTAGGTTTATGTGCGCTTGACCAGATGCACCGCCAGCACATCGCAAGGCGCGCCATGCAGCACATCGTTGGCGGTCGAGCCCAGCAGCAGCGCCAAACCGTGGCGACCATGGCTGCCGACGACAATCAGGTCGCAACCCTGTTCCTTGGCCAGGTGATGGATCTCCTGGCGCGGCTGGCCGTACGTCAGGTGGCTGAATTCCTTCTTCAGGGCCGGGTATTTCACGATCAGTCGGTCAAGGCGTTCCTTGGCCTGGTCAAATTGCTGCTGCTGCAACTGGGAAAGGTCCATCGGCACGTCGCCGCCGAAGGCCATGGCCATCGGTTCGACGATATGCACCAGTGACAGCTGGGTGTCTCGGCCTTCGCAGAGGGCGAGGGCGCGCTTGACGACCGGATCGCATTCTTCAGTGAGGTCAACGGCGACCAGAACGTGGTTGTAGTACATGGAAGGCACTCCAGAGAATTGCGATACGGTAAGTATGGCTGGTTTCAAGCGCATTGACGCCACCTGGGTCAATGGGCTCATCAGAATCGGGGAGTACGAATATGACGGTCTGGATAGTGCTGTCAATCCTGTTGGTGGTGTTAAGTCCGCTGGCATGGTTGCGTCCGTCCCGTGTACAGAGCGGTCGCATGGCCTTGCGCATGGAGGCGCGGCGCCTGGGACTGGCCATGCAACTGGCGCCACAAGAGTGGCCGCACTGGCTTGGCCAGCAGCCGCCAAACCCCTGTGCCCAGTACTGTCGGCCCCGACGCGGCAGCCAGCCGGCCTGCTGGAGCTACTGGCAAACTGCGCCGGGCGTCTGGGTCAATCAGTGGCGGGAAGTCTGCCTGGATGAGTCCCTGCTCAATCATTTCGAAAAATTGCCGGCCAACGTCTACAAAGTCGAAGCCGACCGGCAAATGATCGCCTTGTATTGGGGCGAGAAAGGCGACGCCACTGTTTTGCAGGATATTGCCGAAGTCCTAAAGGCGCTGGCCTGATCCGCAGTAGGAGCTGTCGAGCCCAGCGAGGCTGCGATCTTTCCAGGCTCATTGAATCTTGAGAAAGATCAAAAGATCGCAGCCTTCGGCAGCTCCTACATTCGGGCATAAAAAAGCCCGACAGTCTCATCGGGCGGGTTGGCCAGGCAGGCCGGTAATCCATCTCGTGTCAGGGGTGCGTTCGCAGCGCCCTTCATTCCGCAAAATTCAATCGTACCCGGACAGCGTAGTCGGCTGGATCCGATCTGTCTGGAATTAGGGCGACTTTTCTAATTATTGATTCTATGAATGGCTTCTCATGCGGCGCCGTGTTGCGGATCCGTAGGGTACGGAAATGACCGTAAAGTCGCGTTCACGCCTGTGTTTAGGGCGATTGACAATTGTCGGAAATTCCGTGAAGGTGACGTACCCAAATCAAACGGGCGTATGAATTGAGCGTTTGTATTTTCAGACAGCTCCTACAGACCCCGACTATCGCGTTGACGGGTGTGCCTGGCGGATTGGCGTAGCATCGACGGTAACGTCAGTGTCGAACCAGTGGTCAGCGTCCAACGTGTACTGTTCAGCTTCCATATCGTGGAGATCAGTTGATGATTTACGAAGGTAAAGCCATCACGGTTAAGGCTCTTGAAAGTGGCATCGTCGAACTGAAATTCGACCTCAAGGGTGAGTCCGTCAACAAGTTCAACCGTCTAACCCTGAATGAATTGCGTCAGGCCGTAGACACTATCAAGGCAGATGCTTCGATCAAGGGTGTGATCGTCAGCAGCGGCAAGGACGTGTTCATCGTTGGTGCCGACATCACCGAATTCGTCGACAACTTCAAGCTGCCCGATGCCGAACTGATCGCTGGCAACCTCGAAGCCAACCGTATTTTCAGCGACTTCGAAGACCTCAACGTACCGACCGTCGCGGCCATCAACGGCATCGCCCTGGGTGGCGGCCTGGAAATGTGCCTGGCGGCGGATTACCGCGTCATGGCCACCACGGCCAAGATCGGCCTGCCGGAAGTCAAGCTGGGCATCTACCCGGGCTTTGGCGGCACCGTGCGCCTGCCGCGCCTGATCGGTGCCGACAACGCTATCGAGTGGATTGCCGCCGGCAAGGAAAACCGTGCCGAAGACGCGCTGAAAGTCGGTGCCGTGGATGCCGTGGTCGAACCTGGCAAGCTCCAGGAAGCGGCCCTTGAAACCATCAAGCGTGCCATCAGCGGCGAGTTCGACTACAAGGCCAAGCGCCAGCCGAAGCTGGAAAAGCTCAAGCTCAACGCCATCGAACAAATGATGGCCTTCGAAACCGCCAAGGGTTTCGTGGCCGGTCAGGCAGGCCCGAACTACCCGGCGCCGGTCGAAGCGATCAAGACCATCCAGAAAGCCGCGAACTTCGGTCGCGACAAAGCCCTGGAAGTCGAGGCCGCCGGCTTCGTCAAGCTGGCCAAGACCTCGGCTGCACAAAGCCTTATCGGCCTGTTCCTCAACGACCAGGAACTGAAGAAAAAGGCCAAGGCCTACGACGAAATCGCCCGTGACGTGAAGCAGGCCGCCGTGCTCGGCGCCGGTATCATGGGGGGCGGCATCGCCTACCAGTCGGCGTCCAAAGGCACGCCGATCCTGATGAAGGATATCAACGAACACGGGATCGAGCAGGGCCTGGCCGAAGCCGCCAAGCTGCTGGTGGGTCGTGTCGACAAAGGCCGCATGACCGCCGCGAAGATGGCCGAAGTGCTCAACGGCATTCGTCCGACCCTGTCCTATGGCGATTTCGGCCATGTCGACCTGGTGGTCGAAGCGGTTGTCGAGAACCCGAAGGTCAAGCAGGCGGTACTGGCTGAAGTCGAAGACAAAGTCAAAGAGGACACCATCCTCGCCTCGAACACCTCGACCATCTCCATTTCGCTGCTGGCCAAGGCCCTCAAGCGTCCGGAGAACTTCGTCGGCATGCACTTCTTCAACCCGGTGCACATGATGCCGCTGGTGGAAGTGATCCGTGGAGAGAAGTCCAGCGAACTGGCGGTGGCCACCACCGTGGCCTACGCCAAGAAAATGGGCAAGAACCCGATCGTCGTCAATGACTGCCCGGGCTTTTTGGTCAACCGCGTGCTGTTTCCGTACTTCGGTGGTTTCGCCAAGCTGGTCAGCGCCGGTGTGGACTTCGTGCGCATCGACAAGATCATGGAAAAATTCGGCTGGCCGATGGGCCCGGCGTACCTGATGGACGTGGTCGGCATCGACACCGGCCACCACGGTCGCGACGTCATGGCTGAAGGCTTCCCGGACCGCATGAAGGACGACCGTCGTTCGGCCGTCGACGTGCTCTACGAAGCCAAGCGTCTGGGCCAGAAGAATGGCAAGGGCTTCTACGCCTACGAGACCGACAAGCGCGGCAAGCAGAAGAAAGTCGCCGACTCGTCGGTGCTGGAAGTGCTCAAGCCGATCGTCTACGAGCAGCGCGAAGTCACCGACGAGGACATCATCAACTGGATGATGATCCCGCTGTGCCTCGAAACCGTGCGTTGCCTGGAAGACGGCATTGTCGAAACCGCCGCCGAAGCCGACATGGGGCTGGTCTACGGTATCGGTTTCCCTCCATTCCGTGGCGGTGCGCTGCGTTACATCGATTCGATCGGTGTGGCCGAGTTCGTTGCCCTGGCTGACCAGTACGCTGATCTGGGCGCGCTGTACCACCCGACCGCGAAGCTGCGTGAAATGGCCAAGAGCGGCCAGCGTTTCTTCGGTTAAGCGCCCAACGACTAGAGCGAGAGAACATTTATGAGCTTGAATCCTAGAGACGTCGTGATTGTCGACTTCGGTCGTACGCCGATGGGCCGCTCCAAGGGCGGCATGCACCGCAACACCCGCGCCGAAGACATGTCGGCGCACCTGATCAGCAAGCTGCTGGAGCGCAACGTCAAGGTCGACCCGAACGAAGTCGAAGACGTGATCTGGGGCTGTGTGAACCAGACCTTGGAGCAGGGCTGGAACATCGCCCGCATGGCCTCGCTGATGACCCAGATCCCTCACACCGCGGCGGGCCAGACCGTCAGCCGCCTGTGCGGTTCGTCCATGAGCGCACTGCACACCGCCGCCCAGGCGATCATGACCGGCAACGGTGATGTGTTCGTCGTCGGTGGTGTCGAACACATGGGCCACGTGAGCATGATGCACGGCGTCGATCCGAACCCGCACATGTCGCTGTACGCGGCAAAAGCGTCGGGCATGATGGGCCTGACTGCGGAAATGCTCGGCAAAATGCACGGCATCAGCCGCGAACAGCAGGATGCCTTCGGCGTGCGCTCCCACCAGCTCGCCCACAAGGCGACCGTGGAAGGCAAGTTCAAGGATGAGATCATCCCGATGCAGGGCTACGACGAGAATGGCTTCCTGAAGCTGTTCGACTACGACGAGACCATTCGTCCGGAAACCACCCTGGAAAGCCTGGCCGCCCTGAAGCCGGCTTTTAATCCGAAGGGCGGCACCGTGACAGCCGGTACTTCGTCGCAAATCACCGACGGCGCTTCGTGCATGATCGTGATGTCGGCCCAGCGTGCCCAGGACCTGGGTATCCAGCCGATGGCAGTGATCCGGTCGATGGCCGTGGCGGGTGTGGACCCGGCAATCATGGGCTATGGTCCAGTGCCGGCCACGCAGAAAGCCTTGAAGCGCGCAGGCCTGGGCATTGCCGATATCGACTTCTTCGAGCTCAACGAAGCTTTCGCCGCACAGGCCCTGCCCGTGCTGAAAGATTTGAAAGTGCTCGACAAGATGAACGAGAAGGTTAACCTGCACGGCGGCGCGATCGCCCTGGGTCACCCGTTCGGTTGCTCCGGTGCGCGTATATCCGGCACGCTGCTCAACGTCATGAAGCAGAATGGCGGCACCTTCGGTGTGTCCACCATGTGCATTGGCCTCGGCCAGGGCATCGCCACCGTCTTCGAACGCGTCTAAGCGTTGCGTCGATGGAAGCCGGGGCCAAGTGCCCCGGTTTTTGTTTTTTCCGGGTTTAGTAGAAAAAATTTTGTTTTTATTTTGAAAAGATTTGAGTGAGGGCCAAGACATGCCGATACAACCTGGGCTCTACCAGCATTACAAAGGTCCGCAGTACCGCGTATTCAGCATCGCGCGGCATTCCGAGACCGAAGAGGAAGTGGTGTTCTATCAAGCCCTGTATGGCGATTACGGCTTTTGGGTACGCCCCTTGAGCATGTTCCAGGAGTCCGTCGAGGTTGACGGCGAGCAGGTGCCACGCTTTGCTTTGGTGCAGGCCGAGGAGAGCATTTTTACCACGCCTTGAGGCCGGCATGCGGGCAACCCTGCGCTTGACCTCACCTTGCAGCCACTATATATAGCGGTGCCGCGTCAGGCGCCAACCGCCTTTCACTTTTTAGAATTCAGGAATTTTCTGATCCATGGGCAAATCGCTGGTCATTGTGGAATCCCCGGCTAAGGCCAAGACCATCAACAAGTATCTGGGCAACCAATACGTGGTGAAGTCGAGTATCGGCCATATCCGAGACCTGCCCACCAGCGGTTCGGCTAGCGCCAGCAAGGAGCCTGCCGCCAAGCGCGGCAAGGCTGCTGCCGGTGAAGCGCCGGCGCTGTCGCCCAAGGACAAGGCGCGCAAGCAGCTGGTTTCGCGCATGGGGGTCGATCCGGAACACGGCTGGAAAGCCAAGTACGAGATCCTCCCGGGCAAGGAAAAGGTCATCGAAGAGCTGCGCCGGCTCGCCAAGGATGCCGACACCATCTATCTCGCGACGGACTTGGACCGCGAAGGGGAAGCCATTGCCTGGCACCTGCGCGAAGCCATCGGTGGGGATGACAGCCGCTACAAGCGCGTGGTGTTCAACGAAATTACCAAGAAGGCCATCCAGGAAGCCTTCTCCCAACCGGGCGAGTTGGATATCGATCGGGTCAACGCCCAGCAGGCGCGTCGCTTCCTCGACCGCGTGGTGGGCTACATGGTCTCGCCGCTGCTGTGGGCCAAGATCGCCCGCGGCCTGTCGGCCGGGCGAGTGCAGTCGGTCGCCGTGAAGCTGGTGGTGGAGCGCGAACGCGAGATCCGGGCGTTCATCCCTGAAGAGTACTGGGAAGTTCACGCCGACCTCGGCACCGCCAAGGGCGCGACCGTGCGTTTCGACGTGGCCCGCGAGAAGGGCGAGGCCTTCAAGCCGCTCAACGAAGCCCAGGCCATGGCGGCACTGGAGAAGCTCAAGGCTTCCAGCTACAGCATCGTCAAGCGCGAAGACAAACCGACCAGCAGCAAGCCGTCGGCGCCGTTCATCACCTCCACGCTGCAACAGGCCGCAAGCAACCGCCTGGGCTTTGGCGTGAAAAAAACCATGATGATGGCCCAGCGTCTGTACGAAGCCGGCTACATCACCTATATGCGTACCGACTCGACCAACCTGTCGGCCGATGCCGTGGCGATGGCGCGCACTTATATAGAAAGCGAGTTCGGCAAGAAGTACCTGCCGGACACACCGAACGTCTACAGCAGCAAGGAAGGTGCGCAGGAGGCTCACGAAGCGATTCGTCCGTCCGATGCCAACACCGAGCCAAGCAAGCTGTCGGGCATGGAGCGCGATGCCGAGCGTCTCTACGAGCTGATCTGGCGCCAGTTCCTGGCTTGCCAGATGCTGCCGGCGCAATACCTGTCGACCACGGTCAGCGTCGGTGCCGGTGACTTCGAGTTGCGTGCCAAGGGCCGCATCCTGAAGTTCGACGGCTACACCCGCGTCATGCCGCAAATCACCAAGCCTGGGGATGACGACGTCCTGCCCGACATGGCCCAGGGCGACGTGATGAAGCTGATCAAGCTCGATCCGACCCAGCATTTCACCAAGCCGCCGGCCCGTTACTCCGAAGCCAGCCTGGTCAAGGAAATGGAAAAGCGCGGCATCGGTCGTCCTTCGACCTACGCCGCCATCATTTCCACCATCCAGGACCGCGGTTATGTAGCGCTGCACAACCGTCGTTTCTATTCGGAAAAGATGGGTGACATCGTCACCGAGCGTTTGTCCGAGAGCTTCTCGAACCTGATGGACTACGGCTTCACCGCCGGCATGGAAGAGAACCTCGACGATGTGGCCCAGGGCGAGCGGGACTGGAAAAACGTTCTCGACGAGTTCTACGGCGACTTCAAGAAAAAACTTGAAGTGGCGGAGAGTCCGGACAACGGCATGCGGGCCAACCAGCCGGTCATGACCGACATCCCGTGCCTGACCTGCGGCCGTCCGATGCAAATCCGTACCGCTTCGACCGGTGTCTTCCTCGGTTGCTCGGGCTACAGCCTGCCGCCCAAGGAGCGCTGCAAGGCGACGGTCAACCTGGTGCCGGGCGACGAAATCGCCGCGGACGACGAGGGCGAATCGGAATCCCTGGTGCTGCGTGGCAAGCATCGCTGCCCGATCTGCAGCACGGCGATGGATGCCTACCTGCTGGATGAGAAGCGCAAGCTGCACATCTGCGGCAACAATCCGGACTGTGCCGGCTACGAGATTGAAGAGGGCACTTATCGCATCAAGGGCTACGAAGGCCCGAGCCTGGAATGCGACAAGTGTGGCAGCGAGATGCAGCTCAAGACCGGCCGTTTCGGCAAGTTCTTCGGCTGCACCAACCCGACCTGCAAGAACACCCGCAAACTGCTCAAGAGCGGTGACGCGGCGCCGCCGAAGATGGATCCGGTGAAAATGCCGGAGCTCAAGTGCGAGAAGGTCAACGACACCTATATCTTGCGTGACGGCGCTTCCGGCCTGTTCCTGGCAGCCAGCCAGTTCCCGAAAAACCGTGAGACCCGTGCGCCATTGGTGATGGAGATCGTGCCGCACAAGGACGAAATCGATCCGAAGTACCATTTCCTCTGTGAGGCACCGCAGAAGGATCCGGACGGGCGCCCTGCGGTCATTCGCTACAGCCGCAAGACCAAGGAGCAGTACGTGCAGACCGAAGTCGACGGCAAGCCGACCGGCTGGAAGGCGTACTACGATGGCGGTAAATGGACCGTTGAAGACAAGCGCTGATCGCCAGGGCTTGTCTGGAGGGCGGGGTTGAGGCTCTTGTGGCGAGGGAGCTTGCTCCCGCTGGTGGCGTAGCCGCCCTCTACAATCGCTAAATCCGCATGGATCTAACAGAAAGGCCGCATGACAACCCACAGGTTTTCATGCGGCCTTTTTGTTTTTGGCTTGCAGTGGCCTCGGTTGATCCACGACACTGTCGCACTTGCGTGAAGCTTTCATTTCGTTGGGGAGATGCCGCCATGGCCCACGAACTCTATACCCGCACCAATCAGAAAATCTATTTCGCCGGCCTGTCGCTCGAAGCACTCACCAGGGCCGAGGACGGGCGTGCGATGAACTCCCCGGCACTGCTCCAGGCAGGACGTGAGTCCGCGCTGTTTCATCTGTACGGTGCGTTGTTGGGGTTGTGCCATGAAATCGCCGGTTTCTATCGCCTGCCACAAGCGAATGCCCCGCGGGCCGAGCTGCTGTTGACCCGCGAAGCGCTGGAAACCATCGCGATTCCGGAGCTGGCCGAAATGGTCGAGCTGGCGCATAACCCGGAAACCTGGCTTGCGAAGCTATTGGCGGCCCATGCGGCGCTATTCGAGCCGCCCCGGGCCCCGCGCAAGCCCAAGGGGGACGTGACCCAACCGTTGATCGTGGCGGTCAATCTGGATGAGCAAGACCCAGAGCAGGCGTTGAGCCGGGAGGAACTGGAGAGCTGGCGCCAGAACCTCAAGAGCCTGGCGATACGCTTTCGTGAAGGGTTGAACGAGTGCTGAGTTTCCACTCGGCCCGTTACGTTCGTTGATAACGCTTGGTCAAGATCCCGAGCGGAGCCTGGCCGATGACTATATAATCCTCGCCTTTGGTGGAGAACAGACTTTTATGCCTACGTCCTTTCTAGAAATTGTCGAACTTCCTGATGGCCGCATCGAGCTGCGCAGGGCCGAGGACGAAGGTTCTCTGGTGACCTTGAACTTCTCCGAAGATGCCAAGGTATTCCTCCAGGGCCAACACGTCGAAGTCGCCAAGGCGATGCTGAGCGTGGGCGTCCAGATGGCAGGTCGCCTGGTTGAAGGCGAATTCAACAAGGAAGAGGGGCCGCGGGTTCTTCACTGATCCCGTCTGTCGGCTTTTTTGAATCGTGTGGCTGGTCGGCTTCTCTACTTTGGAGAAGCCCCGCGTTTGTCTTAGCCCAATCGAATATTCAAGCTTTGTGCGTCCCCGGTGCGGGCGGCGCTGATCAACTGTTGCCGTGCGGCGGTGGTCAATGGGTTGAGCCAGCTGACCACGGTGTGGCTACGGCCCAGGCGCAAGGCCTCGCAAGTCAACTGTTGGGCGCTTTGGGTGCCTCGTGGTTGCAGCAACAGGATGCGCTCACGGTTCAGGCCGGCGTCCCGCAGCCAGGCTTGGGTAACGCTGGCCGGTGGAGCGATCAGCGTCAACCAGCGAGCATCCTGGTCCTGGCTGAGTTCTCGCAGAATCGGCGCCAGCAGGTTCAGGCAGTTTCCGGCCGCACCACGTAACGACAGTTCGCTGAAGGCCTCGGGTTCGACGCCCCAGGGCGATTCGATGACCTCTTTCAGGACTGGAACCAGCGGTTGGGCCATGAATGCCTCGAACAGCGGAAGTTGTGTGTGTTGTGGTGCGTGAGGGAACTGCATAAAGCCTCCTTTAGCGGCGAATGACGCCGACACTCAAGCCTTCGATGACCAGGTCCTGATCTTTCAGGTTCACTTCGATGGGGGCGAACTCCGGGTTCTCGGCAATGAGCCAGACCTTGCTGCCGTCGCGCTTGAAGCGTTTGACGGTCACCTCATCGCCGATTCGCGCCACCACGATCTGGCCATTGCGGGCTTCGCGGGTGGTGTGGACGGCCAGGAGGTCACCGTCGAAGATGCCGATGTCCTTCATGCTCATGCCGTGTACACGAAGCAGGTAGTCGGCCCGGGGATGAAAGAACGAAGGGTTGATGTTGCAGGATTCCTCGACGTGCTGCTGGGCAAGGATCGGCGCGCCCGCCGCGACCCGGCCGATGATCGGCAGGGTGGTTTCGTCGGCCTTGGCTTCGAAGCCGGGGATACGAATGCCACGGGATGCGCCCGGGGTCATTTCGATCGCGCCCTTGCGCGCCAGAGCCTTGAGGTGCTCTTCAGCCGCGTTGGGCGACTTGAAACCCAGTTCCTGGGCGATTTCCGCACGGGTCGGCGGGTAGCCGTTGTCTTCGAGGCAGCGTTTGATGAAGGCCAGAATCTCTGCTTGGCGTGGCGTCAGCTTTAGCATATTGATCGCTCTGTCTTTTTATACAGTGACTGGGATTATATACAGTGAACGCCGCTTGGCAATCCTCCTTTTTCCACCGGCCGCTGGACGGTCGGTCGGGTTGTTGGATGGGGCAGGGCTACCGCCTGTGAAAAGGTGTGGTTAAATACGTGACCGGGCGTTCGCAAAACGCCCCGGCAGGCTTGACAACCTCTAGGCTGAAACGTATGTTTCAAACAAGTGTTTGTCAGGCGGAGTAACCATGGCCCAGTCGGAAACCGTTGAACGCATTCTCGATGCTGCCGAGCAGTTGTTCGCGGAAAAAGGTTTCGCCGAAACCTCATTGCGTCTGATCACCAGCAAGGCCGGCGTCAACCTGGCGGCGGTGAATTATCACTTCGGCTCGAAAAAGGCCTTGATCCAAGCAGTCTTCTCGCGCTTCCTCGGGCCTTTCTGCCTCAGCCTCGATCGTGAACTGGAGCGGCGCCAGGCCAAGCCTGACGTCAAGCCTACCCTGGAAGAGCTGCTGGAAATCCTGGTCGAGCAAGCCCTTGTCGTGCAACCGCGCAGCGGTAACGACCTGTCCATTTTCATGCGCCTGCTGGGCCTGGCCTTCAGCCAGAGCCAGGGCCACCTGCGGCGTTACCTGGAAGACATGTACGGCAAGGTGTTTCGTCGCTACATGCTGTTGGTCAACGAGGCTGCACCGCGCATCCCGCCCATCGAATTGTTCTGGCGAGTGCACTTCATGCTCGGCGCCGCCGCGTTCAGCATGTCCGGGATCAAGGCGCTGCGGGCCATCGCTGAAACCGATTTTGGCGTGAACACGTCGATCGAGCAGGTGATGCGCCTGATGGTGCCGTTCCTGGCGGCTGGCATGCGTGCCGAAAGCGGCGTCACCGATGAGGCCATGGCGGCCGCGCAACTGCGTCCACGCAGCAAGTCGACGCCGGCGCTGGCCAAGGCTTGAGTGCGCGGGTGGGCGCGACTGCCCACATCCGCTAAGCTAGCCGCCCATGCCGACTCTCGTTTCGAACCCGTTCCATTCTTTAGTGCCTGACCACGACTTGCCGGGCCTTGCGCCTGGCAGTTTGCTCATGCCTGCGTCACCTCGCGGGTTCATCGTTATTAAGGAAATGCTATGACTGCTGGCCTGCAAGGCTCGTTGATGGTGGACGTCGCCGGTACCTGGCTGACGGCCGAAGATCGCCACCTGTTACGCCAGCCAGAGGTGGGCGGCCTGATCATTTTTGCCCGCAATATCGAGCATCCGCGGCAAGTGCGCGAGCTGAGCGCGTCGATCCGCGCCATTCGTCCCGACCTTCTATTGGCCGTGGACCAGGAAGGTGGCCGCGTTCAACGGCTGCGCCAGGGGTTTGTGCGGTTGCCGGCGATGCGGGCGATAGCCGACAACCCAAACGCCGAATACCTGGCCGAGCAGTGCGGCTGGATCATGGCCACCGAAGTGTTGGCGGTCGGTCTCGACTTGAGTTTTGCCCCGGTGCTGGATCTCGACTACCAGCGCAGCGCCGTCGTCGGCAGTCGTTCCTTCGAAGGCGACCCCGAGCGCGCGGCGTTGCTGGCCGGTGCCTTCATCCGTGGCATGAGCGCCGCCGGCATGGCCGCCACCGGCAAGCACTTCCCGGGGCATGGTTGGGCCGAGGCCGATTCCCATGTGGCGATTCCGACCGATGAGCGCAGCCTCGAACAGATTCGGGCCAACGACCTGGTACCGTTTGCCAGGTTGAGCAAGCAACTGGCCGCCGTGATGCCGGCCCATGTCATCTATCCGCAGGTTGACGCCAATCCAGCCGGGTTTTCCCGCCGCTGGTTGCAGGACATCCTGCGCGGCGATTTGCAGTTCGATGGCGTGATTTTCAGCGACGATTTGTCGATGGCCGGTGCCCATGTGGTCGGTGATGCCGCCAGTCGTATCGAGGCGGCGTTGACGGCGGGTTGCGACATGGGGCTGGTGTGCAATGATCGCGCCGCCGCGGAGTTGGCCTTGAGCGCTGCCCAACGCCTGAAGGTCAAGCCTTCGGCGCGGATCGCCCGTATGCGCGGCCAGGCCTATGCTTCCACGGAATACCGCCAGGACCCTCGTTGGCTGGCGGCGCTCGGCGCGCTGAGGGCTGCCCAGCTGATTGATTAGCGCTGAGCAATGTGGGAAGGCATACAGTCAACATCTACGCCCGCTGAACCACCGCTATCGCGAGCAAGCTAGGCTCCCACAAGAATTGAGGGGGTCAGCGCTTTTCCAGCTTGTCCGGCAGAGGGGCGAACAGCGCCTCGATATCGTCGCTCTGCAATTTCCAATCTCCGGCCACGCGTCCGTCCAGCACGCCGGCCGCGAGGTCGGACTTTTCCTTTTGCAGCAGCTGGATCTTCTCTTCCACCGTACCTCGGGCAATCAGCTTGTAGACGAACACCGGCTTTTCCTGGCCGATGCGGTAGGCACGGTCGGTCGCCTGGTTTTCGGTGGCCGGGTTCCACCATGGGTCGTAGTGAATCACCGTGTCGGCCTCGGTCAGGTTCAGGCCTACGCCACCGGCCTTCAGGCTGATCAGAAAGATCTGACGCTTGCCACTCTGGAACTCCTTGACGGGCGTACGACGGTCCCGGGTCTGGCCCGTCAGGATGGCGTAATCGACACCGCGTTTCTTCAACTCATCTTCAATCAGCGCCAACATGGACGTGAACTGGGAAAACAGCAGCACCCGACGGCCTTCTTCAAACAGCTCGTCGAGCATTTCCATCAGACTGTCGAGCTTGCCCGAGGTGCTGCCTCGGGCGGGCAGGGTGGCGTCGTTGATCAGGCGCAGGTCGCAACACACCTGGCGCAGCTTGAGCAGTGCCTCGAGAATGATGATCTGGCTGCGGGCCACGCCTTTGCGCGTGATCTCGTCGCGGACCTTCTTGTCCATCGCCAGGCGCATGGTTTCGTAGACGTCCCGCTGGGCATCGCTGAGTTCGACCCAATGGATGATCTCGGTCTTGGGCGGCAGCTCGGTCGCCACTTGTTCCTTGGTCCGCCGCAGCAGGAAGGGTTTTATCCGACCGTTGAGGTGCTGCAGTCGTACATCGCTGCCGCGCTTTTCGATCGGTACGCGGTAATCGCGGTTGAAACTCTTGACATCCCCGAGCCAGCCCGGCAGCAGGAAGTGAAACAACGACCACAGTTCGCCTAGGTGGTTTTCCAGGGGCGTACCGGACAGGCACAGCCGCTGGCGGGCGTTCAGCTCGCGGGCGGCCTGGGCGGCTTTGCTGGTGGGGTTCTTGATGTACTGGGCTTCATCGAGGATCAGCACGTGCAATGGCTGCGCGGCCAGGCGTTCGACATCCTTGGGTAGCAGGGCATAGGTGGTGAGGACCAGGTCGTAATCGGCCAGTCGTTCGAAATGCTTTTTGCGCCCGGCGCCATACAGGGCCAGTACCTTGAGTTGCGGTGTGAAGTGAGCGGCCTCGTCGAGCCAGTTGGGAATCAGGCTGGTGGGCATCACCACCATGCACGGGCGATCGAGACGCCCAGCGTTTTTTTCACTGAGAATATGCGCCAGGGTCTGTAGGGTTTTACCCAGGCCCATGTCGTCCGCGAGGATGCCGCCGACTTCCAGCTGTCGCAGTGATTGCATCCAGCTCAAGCCTTCGAGTTGATAAGGCCGTAGCGTCGCATTCAGGCCTTCAGGCGCGCTGGCGGTGTAATCCTTGATATCCCGCAGGCGTTGGGCCAGGCCGCGAATGTGTTCGCCACCTTCCCAGGTCAGGGGCATGTCTTGCAGCGGGTTCAGGCGCAAGGCGTCCGCGCTGTTGAGGCGCAGTTTGGTGGTGCCGGGTTCTTGCAGGTAGAACTCGCCCAGGGTCGCCAGCACCGGTTTCAGCCGGCCATAGGGCAGGGCCACCTGCTGCGGGCCGAACTCAGAGTTCGGGCGGTTGGGCAGGTTGACCAGAATCAGTTCATCGTCCCGGCGCCTGGCCAGGCGTTCCGGGTTGAACAACTCGATGTGCGAGCGCATCAGGTTCAACAGGATTGGCAGCAGGCTCAGGCGCTCGCCGTTGACGATGATCCCCAGTTCCAGGTCGAACCAATCCCGTTCCGGTGTTTCCTCGACCGTGGCGTACCACTCGTCCACGGCCGTCAGGTCGAAGCCGAAGTCCTCGTCGATCTGCAATTCCCAGCCCTGGGTGCGCAGTTTCGGCAGGTCGTTGAGGGTGAACGTCAGCCAGGCGCTGTCGTTGACCATTTCGTACAGTTCGCCAGCGCTTTCCGGCAGGGCCTTGCTTTGTCGGGTCGCAACCTTGAAGCCGAGGATTCGCAGCTGTTCGCGGTAGGACTGTTCCACATCGGTGTGGCGTTTTATCCGCAGCGTCTGGGTTTCCTGGCGAATCAGCACATCGGTGTTGCGCTGGCCGCTGACGTACTCGTCCAGATAACTGAAGGACAAGGCGGCGCGGTGCTGGATGTAGCGTTGCATCTTGCCGTTGCGTGGCTCGAAGGCGCTGAACTCGATACTGGCCAGCCACAGGCGCGGCACCGGTTGTACGTTGTCCACCAGCACTTGCGGTGGGGCCTTGGGGGGGCGGTTGTCCAGCACGGCCTGGAGTTTTTCCAGCAGTTGCGCGTCTTTTTCGGCGGCCGGGTAGGCCAGGGTTTCCTGGACTTGCAGCAGCACCGCCGCGCAATGCTTGCAGTTGATGCGCACCGGGCAGGAGCACGCGGCTTCGAGCAGAATCAACGCGCCCTTGGCTGACTCTTTAAGGCGAATGGTCTGACGGTAGACGTTACCGCCAGAGCCTTCGCAACTGGCGGTGATGGTGCTGTCGCCGGCCTCGACGATCCTGACGCGGTTTTCCAGCGCGTAACGGCGTCCGCGCTCCAGGCTCTGTTCCTTGAATCGATTGACCCAGGAAGGTGCCAGGGGTTTGCTCAGGGGCGAGGGCATAGGCGCGCCAATCAGTCCGGAATGACTTCAGGTGCCTGCCGTGGCGCGGGCGCGGTCAGCGAGGTGATCTTGATCAGCAGGCCGAGGTGACCGTTATCGAGGAAATTCAGTTGGCCATTCTTGGTATGGCTCTGCTGTTTGAGGCGCTCGCTGGCGGTGACCAGGCCATTGGCGTCGATCTGGTTGATCCAGAAATCGGCATCCACGTCGGTGAAACGGCCCAGTTTCAGTTCCAGGGTGCCCTCGATGGGGAATTGGCCGAACTGTTCGGCACCGTCGCTGATGGCGACTTTGCGGCCCTGTTCACCGAGCGTCTGCTGCCAGGCCTTGTGCATCAGTACCGTGTATTGGCCGCTGGCGGTGAGTTTCTCGACGATGTTGCCCAGGGCCGGCGTGCGCTGGCTTTCCGCACCCAGGCGTTGCGCGCCGGCGTCCCAGTCTTCCGGTGCGGCGCGGCTGACAATCGCCGGCTCGGCGTTCTGGCGGACCAGAATCATTTCAACCTGATACAGGTCATCGGCAAACGCCAGGGGAGCGACCAGGGTCAACAACAAGGTCAGTGAGCGAAACAGGCGCATGGGGCGTCCTTCAAGCAGTGGTCGGAGTGAGGCGCTCGAACAGCGCCTCTACGGTATTGAAACGCTCTTCCGCGCGTTCCATGGGCACCATGAATTTGAACATCGTGGCCCCTTCGAATTTGTAGCGTTTGGGCTGGCCTTGGATCAACTTGATCAGCACCAGCGGGTCGACCGGAGTCTGGGCTTCGAACTCGATCCGGCCGCCGTTGGGGCCGCCATCGACTTTCTTGATGCCCAGTTGCTCGGCCTTGAGCTTGAGCAGCGTGGTGCGCACCAAGTTCTTGGTCGGTTCCGGCAGCAGGCCGAAGCGGTCGATCATCTCCACCTGCAGGTCCTTGAGGCCTTCCTCGTCGCTGGCCGAGGCAATGCGTTTGTAGAGAATCAGTCGCGCGTGGACGTCCGGCAGGTAGTCTTCCGGGATCAACGCCGGCACGCGCAGATTGATTTCCGGTCCGCCGCCCAGGGGTTGATCGAGGTTCGGCTGTTCGCCCTTGCGGATCGACTTGACCGCGCGTTCGAGCATTTCCATGTACAGGGTGAAGCCGACGGCCTGGATCTGGCCGCTCTGGCCGTCGCCGAGCAATTCGCCGGCGCCACGGATTTCCAGGTCGTTGGTGGCCAGCACGAAGCCGGCGCCGAGGTCCTGGGTGTTGGCGATGGCTTCCAGGCGCTTTTCCGCATCCGGGGTGATTTGCTGGCGCGGTGGCGTCAACAGGTAGGCATAGGCCTGGTGGTGGCTACGACCGACCCGGCCGCGCAACTGGTGCAGTTGGGCCAGGCCGAATTTGTCGGCGCGCTCGATGATGATGGTGTTGGCGCTCGGTACGTCGATGCCGGTCTCGATGATGGTCGAGGCGATCAGCACGTTGAAGCGTTTGTGGTAGAAGTCGCTCATCACCTGTTCGAGTTCACGTTCGCGCATCTGCCCGTGGCCGATGCCGATGCGCGCTTCCGGCACCAGTTCGGCCAGGTCGGCGGCGCATTTCTCGATGGTCTTCACGTCGTTGTGCAGGTAATAGACCTGGCCACCACGCAGCAGCTCGCGCAGCAAGGCTTCCTTGACCGTGCTTTTGTTCTGCTCCATGACAAAGGTGCGCACCGACAGGCGCCGGGCCGGCGGCGTGGCGATGATCGACAGGTCGCGCATGCCCGACACCGCCATGTTCAGCGTGCGGGGGATCGGCGTGGCGGTCAGGGTCAGGATGTCGACTTCGCTGCGCAGGGCCTTGAGCTGTTCTTTCTGGCGCACGCCAAAACGGTGTTCTTCGTCGATGATCACCAGCCCCAGGTTCTTGATCTTCACGTCGTCCTGCAGCAGCTTGTGCGTGCCGATGACGATGTCGATCTTGCCCTCGGCCAGTTCGGCCACGGCGGCGTTCACTTCCTTGGTGGATTTGAAGCGGCTCATCACTTCCACGGTCACCGGCCAGTCGGCGAAGCGGTCGCGGAAACTGTTGTAGTGCTGCTGGGCGAGCAGGGTGGTGGGGACCAGGATCGCCACCTGCTTGCCACCGTGCACGGCAATGAACGCGGCGCGCATCGCCACTTCGGTCTTGCCGAAGCCCACGTCGCCGCACACCAGTCGGTCCATGGGCTTGGGCGCGAGCATGTCGGCGCGCACGGCTTCGATGGTGGTCTGCTGGTCGACGGTTTCTTCGAACGGGAAACCGGCGCTGAAGGTTTCGTAGT
Source organism: Pseudomonas sp. NFACC24-1 (assembly GCF_900115235.1). Lineage (NCBI taxonomy): Bacteria > Pseudomonadati > Pseudomonadota > Gammaproteobacteria > Pseudomonadales > Pseudomonadaceae > Pseudomonas > Pseudomonas sp. NFACC24-1. The sequence goes on along the minus strand of NZ_FOVS01000001.1, from coordinate 240,769 downwards.
CGGCTTTCGGATCGGCGAAGGCGTAGCCCTCGCGGGCGGCGCGACGGGCGTAAATGTCCAGCAGTTCGGCGGCCACGTCGCGCACCTGTTCGGCCGCCTTGCGCTTGGCTTTCTGCCACGTTTCCGAGCCCAGGCGATGCAGTGGGGCGAGGGCGTCGTCGCTGCCGGTGTAGCGGGCGATCAGGTGCAGGTTCGCCACCGGCACGTAGAGCTTGGCGCCCTCGGCGTATTCCAGGGTCAGGAACTCGGCTGCCTGGTTGTCGATTTCCAGTGTCGCCAGGCCCAGGTAGCGGCCCACGCCGTGGTCGATGTGCACCACCGGCGCGCCTTCGCGCAGCTCGGTGAGGTTCTTGATGACGGCGTCGTTGGCGGCGTCGGCGCGTTTCTCGCGACGGCGGCGCTGCATGACGCGCTGGCCGAACAAAGGACTTTCCGCCACCAGTGCCAGGGCCGGGTCATCCAGGACCAGGCCGTCGTTCAACGGCGCGATGGTGATCGCCAGGCGATCCTTGCCGGCGATGAAGTCCGGCCAACTGTCCACTGTCTTCGGCCGCAGCTTCAGGCGTTCGAGCAGTTCCAACAGCACTTCGCGACGCCCCGCGGATTCGGCGGTGAACAGGACGCGACCGGGGAATGCGTCGAGGAAGCTCGCCAGTGCCGCCAATGGCTGCGTGGCCTTGGCTTCGATGGCCAGGTCCGGCAACGCCTTGGCCGGGAAGCGTTCACGGCCGACGCCGGTTTCCACGTCCTGCTGGCTTGCCACCACCCGCGGCCAGCTCTTGAGGCGGGCAAAGCAGTCTTCCACCGGCAGGAACAGTTCGGCCGGCGGTAATAAAGGCCGGGAAGGGTCGACGCGACGCTCTTCGTAGCGGTTGCGCACGTCGTTCCAGAAGTTTTCCGCTGCCTGCTCGATGCCCGGCAGGGAAAACACCTGGGTGTCCTGGGGCAGGTAATCGAACAGGGTGGAGGTTTCTTCGAAAAACAGCGGCAGGTAATACTCGATACCGGCGGGGGTGATCCCGCTGCTCAGGTCCTGGAAGATCGGGCAGCGGCGGAAATCCACATCGAAGCGCTCGCGAAAGCGCGCCTTGAAACGGGTCACGGCGTCTTTCTGCAGCGGGAACTCCTTGGCCGGCAACAGGCGGATCGACTGCACTTTGTCGATGGAGCGCTGGTTTTCCGGGTCGAAGGTGCGCAGGGTCTCGATTTCGTCATCGAACAGGTCGATGCGATAGGGCAGTTTGCTGCCCATCGGGAACAGGTCGATCAAGGCGCCACGCACCGCGAACTCGCCGTGCTCGTACACCGTGTCGACGCAACGATAGCCACTGGCCTCGAGGCGAGTGCGCATTTGCTCGACGTCGAGCTTCTGGCCGATGTCCAGCACCAGGCTGCTGCCGAGCAGGAATTGGGTCGGGGCCAGGCGATGTAGGGCCGTGGTGATCGGCACTACCAAAACGCCATGACTGAGCTCCGGCAGCCGATAAAGGCTGGCGATTCGCTGGGAAATGATGTCCTGGTGCGGTGAAAACAGATCGTAGGGCAGGGTTTCCCAGTCCGGGAAATGCAAGACCGGCAAATCCGGAGCGAAAAAACTCAGCTCCTGTTCCAACCGTTCGGCGCTTTGGCTGTCGGCGGTCAGTAGCAGGGTAAAACGCTTTGCAGCGCTGGCAGCCTCGGCGATGGCCAGGCTCAGGGCGGCACCGGGCAGATTGCCCCAGTGCTGTTTACCTGCCGCGGCAGGGAGAAGCGGAAGACGCAGAACGGGCACGGAAGATTGAGCTCCAGCATTGCGACAAAGTCGACAATTGTAGCGGGGGAAGGGGGCTGCTGTCAGTCGCAGACTACCCAGGCCGGCAGGAAAACCACGGCGCGACGGGCGCGCATTGCTCCGCCGAGGACTCGGCGGCATAATGTAGCCCCTTTTTTCAGCCCCTACATGTGGAAGGTTACCGTGACTCAGAAGCCCGACCAGTGTCTTGGTGAATGGATTGATCGTGAAGCGCTCGCCGAAGCGATGATCCCTCTCATCGGTCAGCTCTACCGCAATAACAACGTGGTGAGCTCGATCTATGGCCGCAGCCTGATCAACCAGTCTGTCATCGCGATCCTCAAAGCCCACCGCTTTGCTCGCCACCGTTCTTCCGACGACAGCGAACTCTCCGTCCACGAAACATTCCCACTGCTCAAGGCCATGAGCGAGCTCAAGCTCGGCGCGGCGTCGGTGGACCTGGGCAAGTTGGCGTTCAAGTTCCGCAACGAAGGCAATGGCCGTAGCGCCGAGCAGTTCGTTCGTGAAGAGATGGCTGATGTGGTTGGCCAGCAGAACGTTTCGGCTCGCAAAGGCACTGACGTGGTCCTGTACGGCTTCGGTCGTATCGGCCGTCTGCTGGCGCGCATCCTGATTGAAAAGACCGGTGGTGGCGACGGCCTGCGCCTGCGGGCCATCGTGGTGCGCAAGGGCGCCGAGAACGACCTGACCAAGCGTGCCAGCCTGCTGCGCCGTGACTCGGTCCATGGTTCGTTCAACGGCACTATCACCATCGACGAAGAAAACAACACCATCACCGCCAACGGCAACCTGATCCAGGTGATCTACGCGAAGAACCCGACCGAGGTTGACTACACCCAGTACGGTATCAAGGATGCGCTGCTGGTGGACAACACCGGTGTATGGCGTGACGCCGAAGGCCTGGGCCAGCACCTGGCTTGCCCGGGTGTCGACCGCGTTGTCCTGACCGCGCCAGGCAAGGGCAAGCTGAAGAACATCGTTCACGGCATCAACCACGGCGACATCACCGCTGACGACAAGATCGTTTCCGCCGCCTCTTGCACTACCAACGCCATCGTGCCGGTGCTCAAGGCCGTGAACGACAAGTTCGGCATCGTCAACGGTCACGTCGAAACGGTTCACTCGTACACCAACGACCAGAACCTGATCGACAACTTCCACAAGGGCGATCGCCGTGGCCGCAGTGCCGCGCTGAACATGGTCATCACCGAGACCGGTGCCGCCACCGCCGCCGCCAAGGCCCTGCCTGAACTGGCCGGCAAGCTGACCGGCAATGCGATCCGCGTGCCGACGCCGAACGTGTCGATGGCGATTCTCAACCTGAACCTTGAGAAAGCCGCCACCCGTGAAGAGATGAACGAGTACCTGCGCTACATGGCGCTGCACTCCGATCTGCACAAGCAGATCGACTTCGTCAATTCCCAGGAAGTGGTCTCCACCGACTTCGTGGGCTCGCGCCACGCCGGTGTCGTGGATGCCGAGGCCACCATCAGCCAAGACAACCGCGTTGTCCTGTACGTCTGGTACGACAATGAGTTCGGTTACAGCTGCCAGGTGGTTCGCGTGATGGAAGACATGGCCGGGGTAAACCCGCCAGCGTTCCCGCGCTAAGCCTTAGCCGCTTGTGAAAACGCCCCGACTTGTCGGGGCGTTTTTGTATCTGGAGGTTTTGTGTTGAGTGTCCCGGCCTCTTCGCGAGCAAGCCCGCTCCCACAGTTGACCGAGTTGTTGCCGATGTATGCGTTCCAATGTGGGAGCGGGCTTGCTCGCGAAGGAATCTATCAGGCGCCGCTCGCCATCGAAGCTTGCGCGGTCCGCAATTCATGCCGATTGCCCTTGAACAACACCAGGGTCGCAATCAAGCCCAGCACCGCCGCCCCACTGAGCCATATCCCCGGTGCAGCCTTGTTGTCGAGCACATGGATCAGGTAGGTACAGGCTGCCGGAGTAAATCCGCCGAACGTTGCCGTCGCCAGGCTGTAGGCCAGGGAGAAACCGGTGGTGCGCACTTCAACCGGCATGATTTCCGTCAAGGCCACCACCATCGCACCGTTGTAGGATCCGTACAGGAACGACAACCACAGCTCGACGATCAGCAAATGGCTGAAGCTGGGGTTGGCTACCAGCCAGGACAGCGCCGGATAGGCAGTCAGGATCGCCAGGATCGTCGCACCGAGCAGCAGGGGTTTGCGTCCGATCTTGTCGGAAAACGCCCCCATCACAGGCAGCCAGAAGAAATTCGACAAGCCGATGCACACGGTGACCAGCAGCGCATCCAGGTCCGACAGGTTCAACTCGGCCTTGCCAAAGGTCGGTGTGTAGGCGGTGATCAGGTAGAACGACACGGTGGTCATCACCACCAGCGCCATGCCGGCCAAGACAATTCCAAAGTTCTGACCGATGGAGCGGACAATTTCCGACAGGGTGGGGCGGTGTTTTCTTGCTTGGAATTCAGGTGTTTCTTCCAGCGAACGACGAATCATGAAGATGGCCGGGACAATCATGCACCCCACCAGGAACGGTACGCGCCAGCCCCAATCGCCCATCTCCTGGGGGCTCAGCCAGTGATTGAGGCCAACCCCCAGCAGGCCGGCAAACACCACGGCCGCCTGTTGGCTGGCGGATTGCCAACTGACAAAGAACCCCTTGCGCCCCGGCGTGGAGATTTCCGCCAGGTAGACCGACACACCGCCCAGCTCCACGCCCGCGGAGAAGCCTTGCAGCAATCGGCCCAGCAGCACCAGCAAGGGGGCCGTCACGCCGAGGACGGCGTAGCCTGGCACGCAGGCGATCAGTATGGTGCCCATGGCCATCATCGCCAGGGTGATGATCAAGCCTTTGCGGCGGCCGTGGCGGTCGATGTAGGCACCAAGGAAAATCGCCCCCAGGGGACGCATCAGGAACCCGGCACCGAACGTGGCCAGGGACAGCATCAGCGAGGCGAATGCACTGTCGGCGGGGAAGAACGTCTTGGCGATGGCCGTGGCGTAGAAGCCGTAGACCATGAAGTCGAACATCTCCAGGAAGTTGCCGCTGACAACGCGAAAAATCGCCTTGCCGTTGCTTGTGGTGGAAGGCATGGGTAGGTACTCACTATGACAAATCTTGTATGAAAGCGCTGCACCCTGTGGGAGCGAGCTTGCTCGCGATAGCGGTGGATCAACCAGCATCGATGTGGCTGACGCACCGCCATCGCGAGCAAGCTCGCTCCCACAGGTTCGCGCATGCACGCGCTGAAGCTCATAATGGCCGGCGCGGTTTTGAGGGGAGATGAAGATTTGTTAACTGGACGGTGGGGAAAGCTTGTGGTGCTGGCCGGCGTGTTGTCCGGTTGTGGCGGCGGCGACACCCTGGAACGTTTCGATGGCCCGACCATGGGCAGCCATTATTCCATTCAGTACGTCAGGCATTCGGCCGGGCCCGCGCTGAAAACGGTGCAGGTCGAGGTGGAAAACATCCTTGCCGAAGTGGATCGGCAATTCTCGACCTATCGCAGTGACTCGGACATTGAGCGTTTCAATGCATTACCGGCCAATAGCTGCCAGGTCATGCCGGGGCCGGTCCTCGAATTGATTCGGGTCGGTGAACAGTTATCCATTCAAAGCGACGGCTCGTTCGATTTGACAGTGGAGCCGCTGCTGAACCTGTGGGGCTTCGGTCCCCAATCCCGAGAAGAGAAAGTGCCGACCACGCAAGCCTTGGCCCAGGTGCGACAGCGCGTCGGGCATGGTCATTTGCGCATCGACGGCGACCGGTTGTGCAAGGACGCTGCGGTGGAAGTCGACTTCAACAGCATCGCCGCCGGTTATGCCGTCGACCGGATCGCCGCCAGGCTCCAGGCCCTGGGCATCGACAGTTACCTGGCCGAAGCCACCGGGGAGCTCAAGGCGGTTGGGCGCAAACCCGATGGTTCGGCCTGGCGCATCGCCCTGGAAGAGCCCCGGGATGACCGGCAAGTGGCGGAGCGTGTCATCGAGGTCAACGGCTACGGCGTTTCCACCTCGGGTGACTACCGTCATTATTTCGAACAGGGCGGTCAGCGTTATTCCCACACCTTTGATGCACGTACTGGTGCGCCGGTCCTACATAACCTGGCGTCAGTCACGGTGATTCATCCTTCGGCGCTGATGGCCGATGGACTATCGACGCTGTTGCTGATTCTCGGCCCTGAACGGGGTTGGGACTATGCCCAGAAACAGGGCGTCGGGGTATTTTTCGTATTGCGGGACAATGACCGTTTCGTCGTTCGCACCAATGAAGCATTTGAACGGATGACGGGCGGAAAACCTCAATGATGACAGCGCCCTGAAAGGTCACCTGTGGCGAAATAGCGCAGGCAAAACTAGCCTACGACGCGACCAAGGGGTAATGTGCGCGGCGTTGACGCTTCTATAGACTGTGGCCGGGCTCGTGAACCGGCCCAAAATTGTTCCTTCATGCCGCAGGCCGGCATGATTTAGCCGTCGATGCCTAGTGAGGCGTCGCGGCCTGTTCTGAGGAGTACGCATGGCTGTCTACAACTACGACGTGGTGGTACTGGGTTCCGGCCCGGCGGGGGAAGGCGCGGCAATGAACGCGGCCAAGGCAGGGCGCAAGGTGGCGATGGTCGACAGCCGTCGGCAGGTCGGCGGCAACTGCACCCACTTGGGTACCATCCCGTCCAAGGCCTTGCGTCACTCGGTCCGGCAGATCATGCAGTTCAACACCAACCCGATGTTCCGGGCCATCGGCGAGCCGCGCTGGTTCTCCTTCCCGGACGTGCTCAAGAGCGCCGAGAAGGTGATCTCCAAGCAAGTGGCCTCGCGCACCGGCTACTACGCCCGCAACCGTGTGGACGTATTCTTCGGCACGGGCAGCTTTGCCGACGAGCAGACTGTGGAAGTGGTCTGCGGCAATGGCGTGGTCGAGAAGCTGGTGGCCAAGCACATCATCATCGCCACCGGTTCGCGCCCCTATCGCCCGGCCGACATCGATTTCAACCATGCGCGGATCTACGATAGCGACACCATCCTGAGCCTGGGTCACACCCCGCGTAAGCTCATCGTCTACGGTGCCGGCGTGATCGGTTGCGAATACGCCTCGATCTTCAGCGGCCTGGGTGTGCTGGTGGAACTGGTGGATAACCGCGGCCAGTTGTTGAGCTTCCTGGACTCGGAAATCTCCCAGGCCCTGAGCTATCACTTCAGCAACAACAACATCACCGTGCGCCACAATGAAGACTACGACCGGGTCGAAGGCGTCGACAATGGCGTGATCCTGCACCTCAAGTCCGGCAAGAAGATCAAGGCCGACGCCTTGCTCTGGTGCAACGGCCGTACCGGCAACACCGACACCCTGGGCCTGGAAAACATCGGCGTGAAGGTCAACAGCCGCGGCCAGATCGAAGTCGACGAGAACTACCGCACCTGCGTGCCGAACATCTATGGTGCCGGTGACGTGATCGGCTGGCCGAGCCTGGCCAGTGCCGCCCACGACCAGGGCCGCTCGGCCGCCGGCAGCATTGTCGACAACGGCAGCTGGCGCTTCGTCAACGACGTGCCGACCGGCATCTACACCATTCCGGAAATCAGCTCGATCGGCAAGAACGAGCAGGAACTGACCCAGGCCAAGGTGCCGTACGAAGTGGGCAAGGCGTTCTTCAAGAGCATGGCGCGCGCGCAGATCGCCGGCGAGCCGCAAGGCATGCTGAAGATCCTGTTCCATCGCGAGACCCTGGAAGTGCTGGGTGTGCACTGCTTCGGCTACCAGGCGTCGGAGATCGTGCACATCGGCCAGGCGATCATGAACCAGCCGGGCGAGCTGAACACGCTGAAGTACTTCGTCAACACCACGTTCAACTACCCGACCATGGCCGAAGCCTATCGGGTAGCGGCCTATGACGGGCTCAACCGGCTTTTTTGAGCGGCTCCGGCCGGTGGCCTGAGCCGGCCGGGGAGACCGATTTCAGCCCTTCCCGAGGGTGGCAGTGGCCAAACCGGGAAAGTCTGTAATCAGGCTGTCAGCGCCAAAGTCGGCGAGCCTGCGCATCAGCGCGGGCTCGTTGACGGTCCACACCGACACATGCAGCCCCTGGCGCTGCGCCTTGATCAGGCGTTCCGGCGTGCATAGGGTCCAGTTCAGCGCCAGAATCTCGCAGCCGTAGCTCTGGGCGACCTTCAACGGGTCGAGCCAGGCGTATTCGGCCACCAGTCCGCGGGAGATATCCGGGGTCAGGTCCAGGGCCGCCTTGAGCACTTCCCGGGAACTGGACGTGATGGTGATCTTGTCCAGCAGCCCGAAACGCTGGGCCATTTCGCGGATGCCCAGCACCGTGGCCGCAGCGCGGGTGCGCGAAGCACTCTTGACCTCCAGTTGCCAGTGCTCGAAATCACACTTCTCGAACAGCTCCTCCAGGCGTGGGATCGGGCACGGCTTGATCCAGCCCGGGCCACCCTTGCGCGCATCGTAGGTCGCCAGCTCGGCGGCGGAATGTTCCACCACCTTTCCGCGGCGGTCCGTGGTGCGCTTGAGGGTCGGGTCGTGGATGACCATCAACTCGCCGTCCATCGAAAGATGCAGGTCCAGTTCGCAACGGCGTACGCCGTGCTTGAGGCACTCCTGAAAACCGGTCAGGGTGTTTTCCGGCGCTTCGCCCTTGGCGCCGCGGTGGCCATAAATGAGGGTCACGGTTCTTCCTTATTGATACCTGATTCGGTCAGTTCCCGGGCCAGGCGCCGTTCTTGCGCCTGTTTCTGCAGGATGTAGCGGGCCAGCAACTGGCGCTGGGCGTCGGTGGGGCGTTCGAACTCGGTGCCCACGTCGTAGCCGTCGCTCTTGGGGTCACAGTGGGTGACCCGCGCTCGCAGCAGCAAGCCGAGGGCCTGGGGCATCAGCACCAGCTTGATCGACAAGTGGGCGCCGACGGCGATTGGGGTGGGGTATTGGAAGTCGACGCCACCTTCGGAAATGATCACCGGCTGCGGTTCGCCGATTTCGCCGAGCACCGTCAGGGCAATGACCTGGCTGAGCAGGTCGATGCGTTTGTTCATCGCCTTGAGGTACGCCGCGACGCTGCGTTCGCGCTCGCTGATCTGGCGCAGCAGGTGCTGTGACTCGAATTCGCTCAGGTGCAGTTCACTGAGCAGATTGAACAGTGGAGAAGCATCCTGCAACACTTCCTGGCCAGCAGCTTCAGGAATGGAGAGGGGCCGAATTTCCAGTGCGATCGTGTCCTCGATACGGTAGTATTCGCGGCGATCTTCTTCATCTAATGTCGACATGGCGAACCCATGGTAGCGGCGGTGGTCTGAGTGTAAAGCTGGTTTGTGACCCCCGCCACAAGGACGTTCCTTTTCCCTCCGAACAAGCCCCGACATGTTCAGACCTCTCTTCGTATTTATCGGCACGCGTTATACCCGTGCAAAGCGTCGCAATCATTTCGTATCGTTCATTTCCCTGACGTCCATCATCGGACTGGCCCTTGGCGTGGTCGTGATGATCGTCGTGCTCTCGGTGATGAATGGTTTCGACCATGAGATGCGCACCCGCGTGCTGGGCATGGTGCCCCACGCGACCCTGGAAACCGGCGAAGCCATCAGCGATTGGCCGAGCCTGGCCGCCAAGGTCAAGCAGAACCCGCAGGTGCTGGCCGCGGCGCCATTCATCCAGATGCAGGGGTTGCTGACCAACGACGGCAAGGTGTCCAAGGTGTTGCTCAATGGCATCGACCCCGGGCTCGAGCGGCAGGTGTCGATCATCGATAACTTCATGCAGCAGGGCAAACTCGACGACCTGGCGCCCGGCAGCTTCGGTATCGTCATCGGCGACAAGGCCGCGGCCAAGCTCGGCGTGGCCATCGGCGACAAGCTGACCTTCGTCGCCCCGGAGGTCACCGTGACCCCGGGCGGCATGTTCCCGCGCATGAAACGCTTTACCGTGGTCGGCATCTTCCATGTCGGCGCCGGCGAGCTGGACGGTTACCTGGGGGTCACCAACCTCCAGGACCTGGCCCGTCTGCATCGCTGGAAACCGGATCAGGTCCAGGGCCTGCGGTTGAAGTTCGATGACTTGTTCCAGGCCCCGCGTGTGGCCTGGACCATCGCCCAGCAGCTTGGCGAAGACCGCTACTACGCCCGGGACTGGACTCGCACCCACGGCAACCTGTACCAGGCGATCCGTATGGAAAAAGCCATGATCGGCCTGTTGCTGTTGTTGATTGTCGCCGTGGCGGCGTTCAACATCATTTCCACGCTGGTGATGGTGGTGAACGACAAGAAGGGCGACATCGCGATTTTGCGCACCCTCGGTGCCACGCCAGGGCAGATCATGCGGATCTTCATGGTCCAGGGCACGGTCATCGGCGTGATTGGTACGTTCGTGGGAGCCCTGGTGGGAATGTTCGCGGCACTGAATGTCAGCGCCGCGATCGCCGCCCTCGAAGGCCTGATCGGGCACAAGTTTCTCAACGCCGACGTGTACTTCATCGACTACCTGCCATCGCAGTTGCAGTCCGATGACGTGTTGATGGTCTGCGGCGCCGCGTTGGTCCTGAGTTTCCTCGCCACCCTGTATCCTGCCTGGCGTGCCGCGCGCACCCAGCCTGCGGAGGCGTTACGTTATGAGTGAGTCGGGCATGAGTGAAAAAGCAATCTTGAGCTGCCGCAACCTGGGCAAATCCTACGAGGAAGGCCCGGAGTCGGTGGTGGTGTTGTCGGGCCTGCAACTGGAGCTGCACCCGGGCGAGCGCGTGGCGATTGTCGGCACCTCCGGGTCCGGCAAAAGTACCTTGCTCAACCTGCTGGGCGGCCTGGATACGCCAACCGCCGGCAGCGTCTGGCTGGCCGGCGAAGAACTGTCGGCGCTGAACGAGAAGGCCCGTGGCCTGCTGCGCAACCGTTCCCTGGGTTTCGTCTACCAGTTCCACCATTTGCTGCCCGAGTTCACCGCGCTGGAAAACGTCTGCATGCCGCTGTTGATCGGCCGCACGGCGATTCCCGAGGCCCGTCAGCGCGCCACGGCGTTGCTGGAGCGGGTTGGGCTGGGGCATCGCCTGGAACACAAGCCGGCCGAACTGTCCGGTGGCGAGCGCCAGCGTGTGGCGATTGCCCGGGCCCTGGTCAACAAGCCTGGTCTGGTGATGCTCGATGAGCCGACCGGCAACCTCGACTCCCACACCGCCCAAGGCATCCAGGACTTGATGCTGGAGCTCAGCACCTCGATGCGCACGGCGTTCCTGGTGGTGACCCACGACATGAACCTGGCTCGGCAGATGGACCGCGTCCTGCACTTGCAGGAAGGTTGCCTGACGCCCATCTGACCGACCGAAACCCGACACTTGGAAACAGTGTCGGGTCTTTTATTTTCATACGGTGCCCCGCGAATGTTCAGACCGTTATCGATCTTTATCGGCACGCGCTATACCCGCGCCAAGCGCCGCAATCGCTTTGTTTCGTTCATCTCCATGACCTCGATGATCGGCCTCGCCCTGGGTGTGCTGGCGATGATCGTGGTGCTGTCGGTGATGAACGGCTTCCAGCGCGAAATGAGCTCGCGCATCCTCGGCATGGTGCCCCACGCCACGATCGTCGGTGTGAACCCGATCGACGACTGGCAGCCGGTGGCCGCCGCGGCGCTGAAGAATCCTGAAGTGATCGCCGCCGTGCCGTTTACCGAGATGGAAGGCATGCTCAGTCATAAAGGTTCGATGCAGCCGATCCAGATCAGCGGCATCGATCCGGCCCAGGAAGGCAAGGTGTCCATTGTTGCCCAGCATATCGTCCAGGGGCGTCTCGATGCCTTGAAGCCGGGCGAATACGGTGTGGTCATCGGCGAGATCACGGCCCGGCGTTTCCGTTTGAATGTCGGTGACAAACTGACGTTGATCGTGCCGGAAGTCAGCACCGCGCCGGGGGGCATCACGCCGCGGATGCAGCGCTTGAACGTCGTGGGTGTGTTCAAGGTCGGCGCCGAACTGGACGGCTCCATGGCCCTGATCCACCTGGCCGACGCCGCGCAGATGCAGCATTGGCAGCCGAACCAGGTGCAGAGCGTGCGCCTGGCAGTGAAAGACTTGTACGCAGCGCCGAAGGTCTCCGGTGACATCGCCACCGGCCTTGGCGCGGACTACAAGGCTGACGACTGGACTCATACCCAGGGCAGCCTGTTCAGCGCCATGAAAATGGAAAAAACCATGATTGGCTTGCTGTTGCTGATGATCGTCGCGGTGGCGGCGTTCAACATCATCGCCACGCTGATCATGGTGGTGAACGACAAGGGCGCGGACATCGCGATCCTGAGGACCATCGGCGCCACGCCGCGGCAGATCATGGCGATCTTCATGGTCCAGGGCACGGTGATTGGTGTCGTCGGCACGCTCATCGGTGGCGTGCTGGGGGTGATCGCGGCGTTGAACGTCAGTGCGCTGGTGGGCTGGCTGGAACGGGTCAGCGGCCAGCACATCTTCAGTTCCGATGTGTATTTCGTCAGCAACCTGCCGTCGGAGCTGCAGCGTGGCGACGTCGTGCTGATCTGCTCCGCCGGGTTCATCCTGAGCTTCCTTGCCACCGTGTACCCGGCGTGGCGTGCGGCGAAGATCGAACCGGCGCAGGCGTTGCGGTATTCCTGATCACTCAGGGATGGCCGCGAGACCCTTGTGGCGAGGGGATTTATCCCCGCTGGGCTGCGAAGCAGCCCTAAGCCCTGATAGCTCGGTACATCAGGCCGATTGAATTGACTGACTTGGGGCCACTTCGTGGCCCAGCGGGGATAAATCCCCTCACCACAGGGTTTTGTGTCAGGGCTGGCCTGCCTTCGGCAATTCGATCAGGAACCGCGTCCAGCCATCGGCCGATTCACAACGGATCTGCCCACCATGGGCGCGGATGATCGAGCGGGTGATGGCCAGTCCAAGCCCCGCGTGTTCGCTGCTGCCTTCCTGGCGGGCCGGGTCGGCGCGGTAGAAGCGGTCGAACAGGCGCGGCAGCAAGTCCGCTGGAACCCCCTCGCCACTGTTCTCCACGCTGACCCTCACGCCTTGAGTCCCATCGACCATTCGCACCCGCACTTCGCCGTCGACGGGGGTGAAGCGCAGGGCGTTGTCCAGCAGGTTGGAGAGCGCCCGGCGCAACATGTTGCGGTCACCTTCGATGCGGCCGTCGCCCTCGCGTCCCAAACGGACCTTGGCGTCTTCGGCCAGGGGGGCGAAAAATTCCAGCAGCACGTCCACTTCCTCGCCCAACTGCAGCGGTTCGCGATTGAGCACCAGCAGGCCATGGTCGGCCTTGGCCAAGTACAGCATGTCGTTGACCAACTGCGCCATCCATTGCAGTTCTTCGAGATTGCTGTGCAACGCCTCGCGGTAATCCTCCAGGGGGCGTTCGCGGGTGAGGGTGACCTGGGTGTGGGTCAGCAGGTTCGACAGCGGCGTGCGCAACTCATGGGCGATGTCGGCAGAGAACGCCGAGAGCCGCTGAAACGCATCGTCGAGGCGTCCGAGCATGGCGTTGATACTGTGGGCCAATTCCGCCAGTTCGGCGGGCATTTGCTCTTCGGGCAGTCGGGCGTTGAGGGAACGGGCCGAGACGTTGCCGGCGATGGCGCCCATGCGTCGCAATGGCCGCAGGGCCCGCCGGGCGGCCCAGGCACCGAGCAGGGCGGTGGCCAGGGCCGAAAGGCCGACGGTCAGCCAGATCAGCCTTTGCATGCGTTGCAAGAAGTGCTGGTGGTGGGTGATGTCCAGCAACAGGGTCAGTTGCGGTGAATCGGCTCGGTCGGGATACAGCGGTGCATTCAACACCCGGTAATCGTTGTCGGCATCGCTGAGGGTCGACAGGCCGGGCCGCTCCGGCAACTGAGCCGGAATCCGGATCGAACTGTCGTACCAACGCACGCCATCGCTGCCTTTGATGCGCAGCGCCAGGTCGGCCTGACGGCTCAGCTCATCTTCCAGTCGGCGCTGGGTCTGCTCGGCGTTAAGGTCTTGCAGGGCGCGGCGCAGGCCGATCAGCTTGCCTTCGAGCAGTTGCTGGTCCAGCTCGATGAAGTGTGCCTCGCTGCCACGGCTGAACAGCACGCCGGCAAACAACGACACCACGGCGGTGCAGGCGGCGAACAGCAGCGCCAGGCGGCTGCTCAGCGACCACCGGCCCCTCACAGGCTGCGCTCTTCAAGCACATACCCCATGCCCCGCACGGTGTGGATGAGCTTATTGGGGAACTCATCGTCGATCTTGATGCGCAGGCGCCGGATGGCGACTTCGATGACGTTGGTGTCGCTGTCGAAGTTCATGTCCCAGACCTGGGACGCGATCAGCGATTTGGGCAGCACTTCACCCTGGCGGCGCAGGAGCATTTCCAACAAAGCGAACTCCTTGGCGGTGAGGTCGATGCGTCGACCGCTGCGTTCGACGCGACGGCGGATCAGGTCCAGGCGCAAGTCGGCCAGTTGCAGGCTGGTTTCCTGTTGCGTCGAACTGCCTCGGCGCAACAGGCTGCGCACCCGCGCCAGCAACTCGGAAAAAGCAAAGGGCTTGACCAGGTAATCATCGGCCCCCAGTTCCAGGCCGTGGACCCGATCCTGTACCGCGTCCCGCGCGGTGAGGAACAGCACCGGGGTATCCAGGCCAGCCCCGCGGACGGCTTGCAGGATCTGCCAGCCATCGCGGCCGGGCAACATCACGTCGAGGATCAGCAAGGCGTACTCACCGCTCAAGGCCAGTTGCTGGCCGGTGATGCCGTCGGCCACCAGGTCGGTGTTGAATCCGGCTTCGCCCAGGCCTTGGCGCAGGTATTGGCCGGTTTTGGTTTGGTCTTCGACGATCAGCAGTTTCATGGGCGGCTCAAGACAGGGTTGGGACGAGGGCGTTATACCGTGGCAGGCGGGCTGGTGGCGCAACCTGACAAAGTTGTAATCGAGCTGTCAGCCGATTGGCAGGGCTGCAGCGATAGAGTTTCCCACACGCTGAATCCGATTGGAGTATGGACATGTTGATGGGAAACCGCTTGATTCTGGCTGCTTGTGCACTGGGCCTCAGTGCGCCGCTGTGGGCATCGCCCGGTCATTTCGATTTTGGCCAGCCCGCGCCGGCGGCCAAGGCCAGTCGCAGCATTGACGTGGTGATGGGCGACATGACGTTCGATCCCGGCGCCCTTGATATCAAGGCCGGCGAGACGGTTCGGTTCGTGCTGATCAATAAAGGCCAGTTGCTCCACGAGTTCAACCTGGGCAGCGCGGCCATGCACGCCGACCATCAACAGGAAATGCTCAAGATGCAGCAGAGCGGCCAGTTGATGCCAACCGCGATGAAGCCGGGGATGGATCATGCCGCCATGGGCCACGACCAGGCGAGCATGCGCCACGATGACCCCAACAGCGTGTTGGTGGAGCCGGGCCAGACCGCCGAGCTGACCTGGACCTTCAACAAGGCCACGCGCCTGGAGTTTGCCTGCAATATTCCCGGCCACTACCAGGCTGGGATGAAGGGCGACCTGACAGTCAGTCAGTAAGCACTCAAAGGCTGCGGCAAAGGCTGATAGAATCCGCTGATTCTTCAGTCAGGTTTCCGTCATGCATCCCGCAGCCGAACATTCGCCGCTGGGCAAATCCAGCGAATACATCGCCACGTACACGCCGTCACTGCTGTTCCCGATCCCGCGCACCGCGAAATGGGCGGAACTGGGCCTGACGGCCGAGACCCTGCCGTACAAGGGCGTGGATTTCTGGAACTGTTTCGAGCTGTCGTGGCTGTTGCCGTCCGGCAAGCCGGTGGTGGCCATTGGTGAGTTCGCGATCCCGGCGGATTCGCCAAATATCATCGAATCCAAATCCTTCAAGTTGTACCTCAACTCCTTGAACCAGACCCCGTTCGCCGACACCGCGAGCCTGGAAGCCACCCTGCGCCAGGACCTGTCGGCCGCGGCCGGCAAGGCGGTGGGTGTGCGCATCCGCAGCCTCAAGGACGTGGAGCGTGAAGGCATCGTGGCGCTGCCCGGTACCTGCATCGACGATCTGGACATCAGCGTCGACTCCTACGCGCACCCGCGCCCGGAGCTGCTGCGCTGCGATGCTTCACGCATCGTCGAGCAAAGCCTGCACAGCCATCTGCTCAAATCCAACTGCCCGGTGACCAGCCAGCCAGACTGGGGCAGCGTGGCGGTGGAATATCGCGGCGCTGCCCTGGACCCGGCCAGCCTGCTGGCCTATATCGTCAGCTTCCGCCAGCATTCCGATTTCCATGAGCAATGCGTGGAACGAATCTTTCTCGACCTGCAGCGCTTGCTCAAACCGGAGAAATTGACGGTGTATGCGCGGTATGTACGGCGTGGTGGGCTGGATATCAATCCGTATCGCAGTACTGAAGACGTTCAACTGCCGAACCACCGCCTGGTCCGTCAGTAAACTTATCTTGTGGAGGTGAGCTCTTGTGGGAGCGAGCTTGCTCGCGATGAGGGCAGCACATCCAAGATTGAGGTTGGCTGATACACCGCTATCGCGAGCAAGCTCGCTCCCACAGAGGATGCATTGCAGGCACATGAAACTAAAAAGCCCTGCTATATAGCAGGGCTTTTTGCATGCGAAGGGTTCAGATCCCCATGTTGCCCAAGGCTTGCACGATGTTGCGCAAGGTCCCGGCCAGCGTGGGGTGCTCCAGCTCGAAGCGTTCGACAGCCAGGTTCACATTGTCAGCGAGGTTGGTGTCCTGTGTTTGGGTTTCCAGTTCAAGCTCAAATTCGATCTGTTCCATCAGCGCCTGCAGGTCGGCGCGTTCGGCTTCGGACAGGGGTGGATTCTGGTCCAATTGCTCGCGCAGTGTGTTGAGCTGGTCTTGCAATTCGCGGGCAGGCATTGGCGTACTCCCTTTATTGATAGGCACAGCCATGGACCGCGACGCTGCGTCAAAAGTCCATGGCCTGCCTTAAGAGTAATCCACACTCGCGCGCCCTGCATGATCCCGGTCAGGGCTTCTCGCCTTTAATGCGGCGCAGGCAGATATCGGCCAGGCACGTGTCGAGTTCGCCCAAATGATCGATCACTGAATGTACCCCGAGGCCGAACAATTGCACGGTGGCCTTGGCACGTTTGGTTTCCCGCGCCTGTTGGCTCAATGCCTGCCACTCGGCGGGCGCCAGGCCACACAAAGAACCGCAGGATGCCAGTCCGATCGTCCATAAGCCTGCGTTGAGCCCTGACTGCAACAACCGTGGTTCGCCGCTGACCAACACGCAGCCGTCCAACTGCTGGACGTTCAGCGCCATCAGCGCTTGCCAGCAGGCATGTGGCGCTGGCCATGGATAATTTGTTGCAGGAAGTTGCGGCGCTTTGATGGACGTGGGCAATGAAGCCGCCAGGCTATGGCTGATGGCGGGAGGCAATTCGTCCAGCCAGGCGCAGGGGATATTCAGATGTTGCAAGCGTTGCAGGCTTTCCAAGGCACCGGGTGTCGGCTGGGCGTGATCCGCTGGCGCTGCCCCTGGCTGACGAATGCGCGCTCCGAAATCCACCAGGCATCCGCTGAGGCCAAACAGTACGGCGGTCAGGCTGGGGGCGGGGAGGGGCAGGGCTTCGGCGCGGGGCATGGGAACGTCCTTGAAATA
Source organism: Pseudomonas sp. NFACC24-1 (assembly GCF_900115235.1). NCBI lineage: Bacteria > Pseudomonadati > Pseudomonadota > Gammaproteobacteria > Pseudomonadales > Pseudomonadaceae > Pseudomonas > Pseudomonas sp. NFACC24-1. Next base: position 223,408 of record NZ_FOVS01000001.1, on the reverse strand, counting down.
ACCAGCAGCCTAATGGGCTCCGATGACAGTCCGGTGACAGTGAGGTGAAGGGTACCAGTCGCGGAAAAGTCCTACGGCCCGGGTGTTTTTCGGTGCTGCCTATCCACGCGTTCCGTCTTATACTAGCCAGCTTACCGCCTGGGCTCGGCGCCCTTGCCTGAATAATCCAAGGAGTTTTTCCCTATGCGCTGGAGCCATCGTCTAGCTCAGCTGTGTCTTTCCGCTTGTGTCCTGCTGGTTCCGTTCGCCACTCAGGCCGCGACGGAAGACGATCCTTGGGAAAGTATCAACCGTCCAATATTCACCTTCAACGACACCGTCGATACCTATGCGCTCAAGCCACTGGCCCAGGGTTATCAATACGTGACGCCGCAGTTCCTCGAAGACGGCATCCACAACATGTTCCGTAACATCGGCGACGTCGGCAACCTGGCCAACAACGTGCTGCAGGCCAAGCCGGCCGCCGCCGGGGTCGACACCGCCCGGTTGATCTTCAACACCACCTTCGGCCTGCTGGGCTTCTTTGACGTGGGCACCCAGATGGGCTTGCAGCGCAGCGATGAAGATTTCGGCCAGACCCTTGGCTACTGGGGCCTGGGCAGTGGTCCGTATGTGATGCTGCCGCTGCTGGGGCCAAGCACCCTGCGTGACGCGCCGGCCAAGCTGGTCGATGACTACACCGCTCCTTATCGTTATATCGATAACGTCTCGGTGCGTAACTCCATTCACGGCCTGAACATCGTCGATACCCGCGCCAGCCTGTTGTCGGCCGAGAAGATGGTGAGTGGCGACAAATACGTCTTCATCCGCAATGCCTACCTGCAGAACCGCGAATTCAAAGTCAAGGACGGTCAGGTCGAAGACGATTTTTGATTTCGATTTGTAAAAGCACAGAAGGCGGCCCAAAAGGCCGCCTTCTGTGCTTTGGCATCGTGTTTGAGCGGGTTTGATCCTTCCATTGAGTTACGCTTCGCTCGGTTCTTATAACTCTCTGTGCTTTGACAAATAAAGACGGCAAGCGGCTATCTGCATGAGCTTGAAACGCCCCGCGGATGGGAGTACCGTCTGCGCCTTAGAAGGGCACCTCTGATGTAAGGGCGTGTAGGGCAAAGGCCTGAAGCCGGTACGACAGAGAGGCTAGAAAGCGAATCCAGTAGTGCGTGCCAGGCCAGACCGCCCAGCCCGCTACGCCAACCTAATTCTGGCGCCGTTTGCCCACATGCCAAAAACCAGTGCCACGCTGCTGATAATCGATGATGACGAAGTGGTGCGAGCCAGTCTCGCAGCCTACTTGGAAGACAGTGGTTTCAGCGTCCTGCAGGCCAGCAATGGCCAACAGGGTCTTCAGGTATTCGAGCAAGACAAGCCCGACCTGGTCATCTGCGACCTGCGCATGCCGCAGATGGGCGGACTCGAACTCATTCGCCAGGTGACCGAGCTTTCCTCGCAGACCCCGGTGATCGTGGTGTCGGGCGCGGGCGTGATGAACGACGCGGTCGAGGCGTTGCGCCTGGGCGCGGCGGATTATCTGATCAAGCCCCTTGAAGACCTCGCGGTGCTCGAGCACTCGGTGCGCCGGGCCTTGGACCGTTCGCGCCTGTTGGTGGAAAACCAGCGCTACCGCGAGAAGCTGGAAACCGCCAATCGCGAGCTGGAAGCCAGCCTGAACCTGTTGCAGGAAGACCAGAACGCCGGGCGCCAGGTGCAGATGAACATGCTGCCGGTCAGCCCCTGGACTGTCGACGATTTCCGTTTTGCCCACCAGATCATCCCGTCGTTGTACCTGTCGGGCGATTTCGTGGACTATTTCCGCGTCGATGAGCGGCGAGTGGCGTTCTACCTGGCGGATGTTTCCGGCCATGGTGCGTCCTCGGCCTTCGTGACGGTGCTGTTGAAGTTCATGACCACGCGGCTGCTGTTCGAATCCAAGCGCAACGGCACGCTGCCAGAGTTCAAGCCGTCTGAAGTCCTTGGGCATATCAACCGAGGCCTGATCAGTTGTAAGCTGGGCAAACACGTCACAATGGTCGGTGGAGTCATCGACGAGGAGACGGGTTTGTTGACCTATAGCATCGGCGGTCACCTGCCGTTGCCTGTGTTGTATACGCCAGACAGTGTTCGTTACCTGGAAGGGCGTGGTTTGCCGGTGGGCCTGTTCAACGAGGCCACCTACGAAGACCACGTACTGGAATTGCCACCGACATTCAGCCTGACGCTGATGTCTGATGGCATTTTGGACCTTTTGACAGAACCTACACTCAAAGAGAAAGAAGCGGCCTTGCCTGAACGGGTGAGCGCAGCGGGCGGCAGCCTGGAAGGCTTGCGTCAAGTGTTTGGATTAGCCACGCTCGGGGAGATGCCGGATGATATCGCCCTGTTAGTGTTGAGCAGGAACCTTTGATGAGTACCGGTAGAATCCAGTTCGCCGAGCAGGACGGCACCTTCGTCCTGAAGTTTGTCGGTGAAGTGCGCCTGACCCTGTGTTCGGCGCTGGATGCGACTATTGAGCGGATCTTCACCGCGCTGAACTTCAGCGCCATCGTGATCGACCTGACCGAAACCCGCAGCATTGACAGCACCACATTGGGCCTGTTGGCCAAACTGTCGATCCTGTCGCGGCAAAAGGTCGGCCTGCTGCCGACCGTCGTCACCACCCACAACGACATCACCCGTCTGCTGCAATCGATGGGCTTCGACCAGGTGTTCAACATCGTGGGCGACCCTGTGCCGTGTCCGGAATGCCTGGACGACCTGCCTGACCAGGATCAGTCCGAAGAGGAAGTGCGGATCAAGGTGCTTGAAGCCCACAAGATCCTCATGGGGCTCAACGATTCCAATCGTGAAGCGTTCCATGACCTGGTGAATGCGCTGGAGCGGCCTTGAGCCTTGGGTTTTGTGTAGGCTGCACCGGCTTTATCGCGAGCAAGCTCGCTCCCACAGGTTTTATGACGTTCTGACATCCCTTGTGGGAGCGAGCTTGCTCGCGATGGCCGCCACATCGCTTAAGCCAAGCAAGCCGCATAAAAAAGGGCGAACCCAACCAGGTTCGCCCTTTTTGCATGCCGGCTGAATCAGCTCAAAGCTTGGCTTGCAGCAACGCCTCCAGCTTCTCCTGGTCCCGGGCAAACTGACGAATACCTTCGGCCAGTTTCTCGGTCGCCATGGCGTCCTCGTTGGACAACCAGCGGAACTGCGCTTCGTCGAGGATCAAGCGTGCCTCCCCGGCTTGCCCTGGCGCCAGCTTGCGCTCCAGCTTGCCTTCGTCGGCGGCGAGTTTTTCCAGCAGGTCCGGGCTCACGGTCAAGCGGTCGCACCCGGCCAGTTGCTCGATCTGGTTGAGGTTGCGGAAGCTCGCGCCCATGACCACGGTCTTGTAGTCGTTGGCCTTGTAGTAGTTGTAGATGCGCGTCACCGACTGCACGCCCGGATCATCCGCGCCGGTGTAGTCGTTGCCATTGGCTTTCTTGTACCAGTCGTAGATACGGCCCACGAACGGCGAAATCAGGAACACCCCGGCATCGGCACAGGCTGCGGCCTGGGCGAAGGAGAACAGCAGGGTCAGGTTGCACTGGATGCCTTCACGCTCCAGCTGCTCGGCGGCGCGAATACCTTCCCAGGTGGAAGCGATCTTGATCAGCACGCGCTCGCGGCCAATGCCGGCCTTTTCGTACAGGTCGACCAGACGATGCGCACGCTTCAACATGGCCTCGGTGTCGAACGACAGGCGCGCGTCCACTTCAGTGGAAATACGCCCCGGGATCACTTTCAGGATTTCTTGCCCGACCGCTACGGCAAAGCGGTCGCTGGCCAAGCCCACATCGCCCTTGCAGTCCGCCACGCAGGCGTTCAGTTGCTCGGCATAGCCCTGAATGGCCGACGCCTTGAGCAGCAGGGAAGGGTTGGTGGTGGCGTCCACGGGTTTGACGCGGGCGATGGCCTCGAAGTCGCCGGTATCGGCCACGACGGTGGTGAATTGTTTGAGTTGTTCCAGCTTGGAAGTCATGAGCGTGCTCTGTCCTATGGGTCCGTTGACATTACCCGAGGGCCGGCAGCCACTCAAGGGCGTGAAGAGGTATCGACGGCCCCAGCGGCAACAACCTGAAAACGGCTGTTTGAAAGGCCGGGGCGGTATCGCTAGATACGATGCCAAAACAGCGCGCAGGTTCAAAGCAAGTGACGGTTAACGCCCTTCCAGCAGTTGCCCTGCCTGATCCAGCAACGCCAACGGATCCTTGGTTTTGTGGATGTCCACCGACAACAACTGCCGAAACCGCCGCGCCCCCGGAAACCCGGTGCCCAGCCCCAACACATGACGGGTGATGTGATGCATCGCCCCGCCAGCGGCCAGGTGATCGGCGATGTAGGGCCGCAACTGCGCCAGCGCCTCGGCCCGGGTGATAACCGGCGCCGTGCTGCCGAACAGCTGCTGATCCACTTCGGCCAGCAGATACGGGTTGTGATAGGCCTCGCGCCCCAGCATCACGCCGTCGAAGGTCTGTAGATGCTCGTGGCACGCCTCCAGCGTCTTGATCCCACCGTTGAGCACAATCTCCAACTCCGGAAAATCCGCCTTCAACCGCGCGGCCACGTCATAACGCAGCGGCGGTATGTCGCGATTCTCCTTCGGCGACAACCCCTCCAGAATCGCAATCCGCGCATGCACGGTAAAACTCGTGCAACCGGCCTCGCGTATCGTCCCGACGAACTCACATAACTGTTCGTAACTGTCCCGCCCATTGATCCCGATGCGATGCTTGACCGTCACCGGAATCGACACCGCATCACGCATCGCCTTCACACAATCGGCCACCAACCCCGGATGCCCCATCAGGCACGCGCCGATCATATTGTTCTGCACCCGGTCGCTGGGGCAGCCGACGTTGAGGTTTACCTCGTCGTAACCGTGCTCCTGGGCCATGCGGGCGCAGGCGGCCAGGTCGGCAGGGACGCTGCCGCCCAGTTGCAGGGCCAGGGGATGTTCGGATGAGTGATGGCGCAGGAAGCGTTCGTGGTCACCGTTGAGCAGCGCGCCGGTGGTGACCATTTCGGTGTAGAGCAGGGCGTGTTTGGAGAGGATGCGTAGGAAGAAGCGACAGTGGGCGTCGGTCCAGTCCATCATAGGGGCCACACTGAAGCGCCGAGACGGCTCAGGCCGCGTACTTTCTAGCTTTGAGCCTGTTTTTGCAGTGTTTGTATTCAACGTGTTTCGTACCGATTTTCGGGGGTTTTGGGGCGTTTTTACCAATCGGTTGGTACAATGTACCAACCGAATCAGAACGTGTACCAATTCTCATGGCAACGATCAGATCACGCAAAAAGGCCGACGGCACCATCAGCTACACAGCTCAGATCCGCATCAACCGCGACAAGGTGACAGTCTACCAAGAGAGCCAGACCTTCGCCCGAAAACAGGCGGCACAGGCCTGGGCACGCAAGCGCGAATTCGAACTGGATGAGCCTGGTGCGATTGAGCGGGCGAGTCGTATAGGCGTCACGCTCAAAGACATGATTGACCAGTACCTGATCGAGGTTGAGAAAGCCCGGCCGCTGGGCAAAACCAAACGCGCAACCCTTACGGCCATCGGCGAAACGTACATGGGCAAGCTGGCCGATACCCAGATCAATACCCAATGCCTGGTCGATTACGCGCTATGGCGGATGAGCCCCGAAGGTGGGGGCGTCCAGGCGCAGACCGCTGGCAACGACCTGGCGCACCTCGGCGCCGTGCTTTCCATCGGCAAGGACGCTTGGGGTTATCAGCTTGACCCTATGGCGATGGGTGGCGCACGGCGCGTACTGCGCAAGCTCGGCTACAACCTGAAGAGCCGCGAGCGTGACCGTCGCCCCACGCTGGATGAGCTGGGGAAGCTCATGAAGCATTATCAGGACATGCAAGCCCGGCGCCGAAGCATCATCAACATGATGAAAGTGGTGGGCTTCGCCCTGTTCTCGACGCGCCGTCTCGACGAAATCACTCGGATTCGCTGGGATGACCTCGACGAGCCCGGCCAGCGTGTGCTGGTACGCGACATGAAGAACCCGGGCCAGAAGATCGGTAACGACGTGTGGTGCTACCTGCCCGACGAGGCCTGGAAAATCCTCCAGACTATGCCCCGCGCCGGCGAAGATATCTTCCCCTACAGCCCTGAATCAATCTCCACATCCTGGGCGAAGGCCTGCAAATTGCTGGAAATCAAGGATCTGCACTTCCATGACCTTCGGCACGAAGGGGTAAGCCGTCTGTTCGAAATGGACTGGGATATCCCCCGGGTGGCGAGCGTTTCTGGGCACAGGGACTGGAACTCGCTGAGGCGCTACACCCACCTACGGGGAAAAGGTGACCGCTATGTTGGGTGGGAATGGTACGAAGAGATATTGAGGGCGCCCGTCCAACTGGGCGCCGCATCAATGAAGTGGCTTAAAAGGCGTGTTTTAACCCGTTGAGCTGGCTGTTCTCTTTAACTGCGGCTGCGCGCTGTAGATCGAGATACGCAGCCAGGTCGGTGATATGAATCCCCTTAGCCGACTTCTGGCTACGTTCCAGACGGGTGATGGGGATCTTGATCTGCCCGCTCATCACCTTGCGCTGAAACATGTCAGGCGTCAGGTGCGTGAAGTAGTCCCGGCAGACCTGCTCCAGCGAGATAATCGCCTGGCCGTCGTACTGGGCCATCAGGATAAAGGCTGTGTTCATGATGTCCCTCACATCCGAAACGATTGGTGAATGAGCGTCGGCCGGGCGGTACGTCCTGCAGGTTGCGCCTCGTTCGCCTGAATCTCGCAAATGAACCTGTGCCTATTCCGATTTGTTGCGCTCAGCGCGTTGGTGAGCCGTGGCAACGCGCCGATACATTGCTCATAGGCATCCGGCCCATGCCAGCTCTGGGCAGGCAAAACCTGGCAGTCAGTACGAGTTGCGTCGCTGCATAAGTACAAAAGCAAGAGGACCGTCATACGTTCCCCTTCCGCCCAAGGCGGGGGCGGACAGGTGTTGGTTTTATCGCTGAAGCCATAGCGACGACCCGCATATCGCTCTCGCTCAGCTCCATCTCCTTACTGCCTGATGGGGTTGCGGGAAATAATCGGTTGGCCTGTACAAATGCGGAGAAGGCCTCGTCGAAGTGCGCGGCCAGCGCATTCCTCAACGTGTCGAAGTGAAGCTCGAACTCAATTGCCTCAGCCGGTGTAACTTCCACACCGACCTTCTTTGGTCGGCTCTTGCTGGTATACAGGCTGGGAGTGCATGTATCGCAGACCTTGGACATGATCTGCGCCGCAAGCTTTCGGTCGTACCGATTCACAATCGGAAACCAGCGGATTTCTCGGCACTCCTCGTTTAAATCATCGAGGGTTAAGCCGTGACGCGCTAACAAGTTATCCAGCATGCGTTGCGCATTATCCTTCTCGCCGCCTTCGCCACGCTCTGCGAGGGCCATCAGCTTGCGTAGCTTGGCCTGGACCTTCGCATCGCCTCCACGGGGCATGTGTGCTTGCATGGTGCTTCTCCTGGTAAGCGGTGGGGGAGTTGCCGCTCCCCGCGTTCCGCCATTTTTGATTGTCAGCGTGCGTAGCGACGCGTTTGGTTTTGTCTTATTGCTTCCCGCTCTGCCATGAAAGCTGCCCACTCCAGCGTTTTTCGCTTCTGGCGAATCCGACTACAGGCCTGGTGCGTGCGGGTGGAGCGCGCTTTACCACAGATATCGCAGCGGCTGGGCAGGTCGAGGCGTTGGCTTGCCATGGCTGGCCGTGTCCTCGCTGGGCTGACAGACATAATTACTGCCCTCCCATGAGCATGCGCGTCAGGGCGTTGGGCTGGCCGTCCAGTGTCAATTTGCTCAGCGGCTGGGTGGTGGTGCGTCCATTGGCGCTACGCAATGTGGCTACGTTGCCGTTGATCTCTTCAATCACAGCTTTGCGGGCACTGAAGCGATAGCTGCGACCGCCGCCACTGATTGCCACATAGCTGACTGTGTCGCCGATACCCAGCGGGGTTGTGGTAGCCTCTGCGGCGCTACCTTGGGTTTGATTCACTTGCATGGTGCTTCTCCTTTGGTGGTAGGTGTCGGGGAGTTGCCGCTCCTCGACACCGTCTTTTCAGGCCGTTCTGGCCTGGTCTTGCTTGATGATCGCTATGACTTCGTCCCGGTCCTTCGCATAAGCGAAAGGCAGATCGGCGCCTGGGCGAGTGATGGGATACCGCGCTTCAGGCAACCGGCACTCGGCCACCGTGTAGCCGCTGTCAGTGATCCAGCAGTTCTGCTGCACTTGTCCGTCTCTGTTGCGTTTCACTGCCCACTTCATGCCCAGGCCCTACGCAGGTCCTGCCAGATCGCATCGCCGTCTGGGAAGTAGGTGTGAACCTCTTGCTCGGGGCTGTTATCCAGCCGTAGAACGGCAATGCAGTCATCGAATAGGCCCGCGTCGAGACTGCGCAGCTCGGTCAGGTCAAACGGATGTGCCGAGCCGTTGTACAAACCGAGCAGAAAACGCCCGATTACCCCGCTTTGCCCGGTGTCGCGTTGCGCGACCGGCAGCAAGCGAACCAGCGCCTCGACGCCGGCTTTGCGGATGGCCGGACGCTCGGCCTGGTACTGGAACAACTCGTCAAAGGCATCTTTGAGCGTTTTGTTGTGCATGGTGCTTCTCCTTGAGTGGCAGGCGTTGCCGCGCCTGGTGTGTTGCTGTCGATTGGTCAGGCCTGGAAGTGCCAGCACTTCACGATGGGCTGCTTGGTGATGACCGCGTTGCTGTGCTTGGCCTGGTGAGCCCGCACCGCGCTATCCGTCGCCTTGTTGATGTCGATCAGCTTTCGAGAGCGGGAGTCCTTCAGCCGCTCGCGCAGCTCGCTGACATCGGCAATTTTCTGGCGATGCTCTGCGGCGCACTTCACGAAGTCGTTGAGGTTGATGGCGATGATGTTGTCTTTCTTGCTGTGGTTGACCACGGGCCCATCGGCGTCGAGGCCTTCCAGGTATTCGTATACCTCCCAAAATTCGGCCACGACCGGATGATCGGAACTGATGGAGGCCTGGCGCTCTATCGCCATCCGAATGATCTGGGTGCGGGTGTTGCTGATCTGCGCATCGGTGAGCGAAACCACCATCCGCAGGCAGTCGAGCAACGCGAGCAGTTGGGCGTGGTTCTTGTTGATACGCTCGACACGGATGTAACCGCGTATCTTGTTGCCGCAATGGGCACAGTCGCTTTGCTCGTCTTTGAAAGGGGTGTCGCAAGCGAAGCAGTGCGAGTGCAGGCAGCGCAGTTTCGCTTCGTAGCCGGGCAGGCGCTGTGCAAACAGATCCATGACCTCGACTTCTTTGCGCACGGCCTGCAATACGAAGTTGCTCAGCGTCGCGCCTTCCAAGGCGTTGAGTAAGTCCGCAGCAGCGCGGCTCTCCGGGGTCACGTTCGGTCGCACGAAGTGCAGTTTGACGATCCGGGTCATGATCGCTTCGGAGGCCACTACCGGTGCGTTCTGGCTGATGGCGATCGTTCCCCGAAAGGGTGGCTCATATGTCTCATTGCCGGCGGTTTTAACCCCTTTGGTCGCCAAGGTGCCGCCGCCGTAATAGTCCTTCAGTTCGTCCCATTCGAAAGTTTTGGCGTGCGCCTTGTCTTCGCCGCTTCGGTCGGATTCCAGCAACACGATAGGCATGCCAGACACCTGGCCCATCAAGCGGCTGCGCCCGGCCTTGGTGGATTTGGAAGGGTCAAAGCCTTCATACCCATCACGTCCGAGTAGTTTCCATAACAACGTCAGCAAGGTCGTCTTGCCGGCGCCGGCTTCACCGGTAGCCTCAAGAAACGGGAACGACTGGTAGCGATGACGGATTTGTTCGGCGAACAGCGAGCCGAACCAAAACGTCAGGGCGACGATTCCCTGGGTACCAAAGCATTGCCAGAGCAGATCCAGCCAGCGCGGGTCGTAGTTTTTGGCATCCTTGGTCAACTGGATCTTCACGCCTTTCTGCAAGCTTTTGAGTTTCAGCTTGCCCATTTCGAAGAACTCTTCCTCGTTGATGCTGATCAGTTGCCCCTCACGAACGGCCACGTCGTTGAACACATAGCAGCCGTACTCCCGGCTGTAGCCGACATAGTCGATGGTCTGAACGGTTTTGATACCGAACAACTGGTCCTTCATGATTTTGTCCAACTGCTGTCCACTGCCGGTGAACACCGCCCCGGCCCCCATGCCAAGAAGTCGTTTCTTGAACTCACTGGCAGCAGCGACTTGGCCGCCGGTGAAGGTGTTTTTCACTGAACCGCCGTCGTGCGGGAAGTCGACGCGGAAGAAATACCAGGACTCGTCGGTTATCTCGTTGCGCTGGAAATACAGTGCCTTGGGATAGCAATTCGCGATCTCGACCACGCAGCCAGACATGCGCAGCGCCTTTTCGCGGATGGCCTTGTCGTTGAGCAGTTGGTCTTCCTGTTTGTCGCTGTCATCGAGCGCCTGTTTGGCGCTGTTGAATTTGGAAATGTCCAGCTTCCACCAGTACAAGCGCGAGTCGAAACAGAAGTGGAACTCCTCCCGCTCGCGCCACTGGTACATGAGCAGGGCCTTGTCGCTGGCGCTTTCGGCAATCAGCAGCGCGCCCTGGTGCCTGGCTTCTTTGAGGTCTTTTTCAATTCGCTGCGCTCGTACCTCGTCATCGTCTAAAAATGCCCAGCGCTGATGCAGGTCGTTCCAATCGACCTTGCGGTTATCGGGCTGCGGGATCTGCGCGGCCTCGCAAACAAAGCCCAGCTCCCGGGCTTGCTTGACCCATGATCTGGTGTATTTCTGCGCGCCAGGTTCGTTGTCCAATGCCCAAACCAACTTGGGCGGCTTTCCTTCACAGTCCGCGATCAATGTCTTGAGCGATTCTTCAGGGAATGCATTCGATGACAGCGCGGCGACCGCAGAAATGCCGTTATGGATGAGCGCTATGGCGTCGAAAATGCCCTCGACGATCCACAGTTCATCAACCTGGAGAACATCGACACAAGGTGGACACCACCAGTAGCCCTTGTAGCTTTGCTTGGGTTGGAAGCGAGCCTTCTTCTTGCCGAATCGTGAGGGCTGGTCTATCAAGCGCTCCCAGTACCCGCCATGCTCAAGTGGGAATCGCACTGTGGCCGAGCCAATGTTCAGGTCGCGGTCAAAGTAACTTTCCTGGGTGTACCAGCCCTCAATCAGCTCAAGCCGAAAGCCGCGAGCAAAGGTGAGGTATGCCTTTGCGGTAGCGGTTGGCTCATCGTTGGTGGCTGGTGCTCGCTTGCTCCAGTCGTCGAACAGGTCGGGGTAAAGCTCTTTGACTGGAGCCTGGTACCGACACTTTTCCTCGCGACCGCAGCGAATAAACCAGGGTTCATCATGGCGAGAAAACAAGCGTTTCTGGTTGCACTGAGGGCAGGTGCCCTTGCGCATGTAATGCGTGCCAGCCATGTGTTGCAGGCCATAATCGGACTCAAGGCGCTGAAGTACATCAGCGCGCAGCTTATTTTCCATGGGCTTGCGTACAAAAGCCTTGGAGCCATGGGGGATGTCGAGTCGCTTATTCATCGGGCTTACTTCACTTCGCCGAGACTGTGTTTAAGGGCGCCAATCAGGCGTTTTTGCGCGGCCATTACCGGGAAGGCCGCGAGCAACGAGCCATGCCGTAAACCCTCGGGGATCATGCGAAAGCGGTCGTCGTACCAATGCTCGTTAAACTGCTGGGCGTACTGATTCCGTAGCGCCTGGAGCAGCGCTTCGGCCTCTTCGCGGGGCAGTTTTGCGGTGATGGCGACGTCGATTTCCATGGTCCACCTCGGATTTCGGGCAAAGCTCACCCAAACCCACGGGAAGCGGGGTAGGGCGGATTGTTTAAAAGGGGGTTACTGAGGTTGTTGCTTCAGCGCGGCCTCGCGCTGGGCTAGCATCGTCTGTGGTAGCAGCCTTGCCGGGACCGGGTAGCGAAGGTCCGCCCGGGTGTCGATCAAATGCACGACGGTGCTGCCAGGGCTGGAGCCCCAGTCCACGCCGATCCACTTGCGTTGGTTGATGATCTGCAATTCAGTCCAGGCGTTGTGCACCAGTTGCTGCGCCATGAAAACTGGTACTTCCAATGCGGTGGTCATGTGCCGGACGCAGTTTTCATACAGCAGGTCCGAATCCACCAGGTGCTGCGCTTCGTGCCGTTCCAGGTAGGCAAATGCGGCACGTTGCATGCTGCTGCGGTAATCGTGGTCAAGCTGTTCATGGTTCATTGCGCACACTCCATTTCCATTTGGTCGAGCAGGTCGGGTTGATCGTTAGCGGACTTCATCGCGGCACGGCGCAGGGCAATGTCGGCGATGGGCAGCTTGACGGAGGGGTTCGCCATACCGCTGGGGCTCATTTCATGCGTCATTTCGAACTCGGCCCGCACCGACCAGCCGCAGGCCTCGTTGGTGCATTGCAGGTAGGCCACGCGCAGGAAAATGTGTGTGCCTTCACTTGTGCGGATGCGCATGCGGCCGAGGCAGTGAGGACAGACGAGTTTGTAGGTGCTCAATGCTTGCGCTCCTTGCTGTGCAGCTGGATGGTGGCCAGCACTTCGGAATGGCGCGCAGCCATGTAGCGATTGTGAGCGCCGAGAATTGCCGCAGCCTCGCCTGGCTCAACTACTCCGTCCTCCAGCGCCTTCGCGATGATCTGATCGACGTAACCACGTTTCGCTGCGGCATGTACCGACCGGCTGTATAGGTCGATGTTGTCCAGCGTCTCGGGTTTAGCTAGCGGCACGAACATGCCGCCGTACATGGCGGCGATGTATTCAGGCAGGTGAGTAGTGCCGGCGTCCTGCTCAAGCAAATAAATCTGTTCATCGCTGAGAGGGCGGCTGCCGGCGTTCTCGTACACATGGTTATCGAACTTCTTCAGCTCATAACCGAGCCGAGCAGCGGCGCACTCGCGCCCGCCGGGGTAAGCGCAAATGACTGCGCTCATGACTTGGCGCTTGGTCGCTAGTATCGGGCGTTTCATCTTCTGGTTTCTCCGTGGTGCCATCGCCCCTACAGTCATTTCATACAGCCGTGCATTCTGTTTGCTCGTTTGAGTCCGCCAGGATTCCGGGCAGCACTTCTTTGCCTATCACCTTGGAGAGGTCGCGCAGAATGCGGAACGACAGACGACCCCGAGGCAGCGTGTCGTGACCGGCCCAACGCTGGACTACCTGAGTCACCGTGCGCGGTTCATAGCCGTGACTGATTGCGAACTGGCGGAAATTGCTGCCATTCTCGATCAGCCGCGCCTGGATCTGGCGCTTTTCCATGGCTTGGCTCATGGTTGATGTGTTCCTAGTTGGTTAAGATGTACCTGTTTGTTCGCAGTATACGCACCCAAACGGGTGCGTCAACCGGATCATATGAAAAAATGAGTATATCTGAGCGTCTTCGCAGCGTTCTTGATGCCAAAGGCCTGTCCATAAAGCATGCTGCCGAGGTTTCTGGCATCCCCTACAGAACGCTCCAGAACTATCTTCTGGACGAGAGAGAGCCCAATGCAAAGGCGATGTCAGCCTTTCGTACTCATTTGGGTATAAGTGTGGACTGGTTGTTGACCGGTGAAGGTCCCATGTTCCATGGCTCGGTGGGCGAGGTTGCCCAGGCTCAGCCTGCAAACAAGCAGGAGGAGGCCATCCTTGAACTGTTTCGCTCGCTTGGGGAGGCGGGCAAGCGGGAGATACAAAGCGCTGCTGAAGAGAAGAAACGCTTAATGGATGTCGAGCAGCGCCTCAAGGATTTGACTGAGGCCCTTGCCGATTCTAAAAGGCCAGCATAATCTGTACCCATTAAGAACGGATCAGTCAGAAAGGACGCCGACGATCCACTTGCCGACGCCCAGATCTCGGACGCGCGAGTACGCCGCCAGGCGAATATCCAAGCCACCATAAGGACGTGATCCATGCGCAAAACAACAATCGCAGTTACCTCTTTGCTTACTTTCAACCTCCCAGCAGCTTTTGCCGATATCCGCGAGATCGACGAGGTAGCCATCGTGAAAGCTATTGGCGCGCCTGTAATCAAGAAAGTGGCAGAAGAGGATTCGCCTGGTTGTAACACGACACGATATACGTTCGGAGACAAGGTCTTTGATATGAAGCTTGAGTTTAAATGCAATCGAATAAATGTTGCATGGACAAGCTCGAAAGAACTCAAGAACAAAGCCAGAAGCGAGCAAGCATCGGATCTAGCAAAGCGTGCCGTTCAAGCTCTGTCGCGAGAGAGCGGCGCCGAGGTGGAAAGGGTTAATGCTGGGCAGGTATTGAAAGAAAGAACTTATACAAATGGATTGGTTGGTAGCGGGTCGTGCGCCATGAATTCCTGTTTGCTTACCTTTAAATAAATAAAATCAACTCTAAATAATGTGGTCGGCAAATGCATTCAATAGCCCCTTATTCACTCCGTTGTTTTAATCCTTATAGCGACCCTAAGAAAGGTGAAGATCGCTATGCTGTACTGGATAAAATTGGTCAGTTTGACATGTATCAGCTTTTTAAAGCTTTTATAGAGGCTCAGGGTGATAAGTTCAAAATTGTTGAGGCTACGCAGCAAGTTTATCGTTTTCATGGGATGAAATTTTATGATGAAAAAAGAGAGATGGTCGGTTGGTTTGAAGCTGGGTATTACGGAGTTAAGAATAATATCATTGATATTGAAACAGGAAATGTAGACTTTGAGAAGCTTCAGACTAATGCCGAGATTATCAGGCATTATGTGAGGTTTTATATCCCTAATGGTTTTGATGAGGGGGTTGCTTTACTACATAACTACAAGGGTGGCGGAATAAAAACGTTATTGCATGATCTCTTAAGGGAGCACTTTAATAAGGTTACTAAGCGAACTTTTCAGATGAATCCTTTGGCTTACAAGAAGGCGTTTAAAGTTTGGGAGGAGGCTGTAACTAAAGAGATCAAGCTTACAAAGTTTATGGGGATGCCCGACATTACGGATCAGCTCACTCGCCTTGGTCATAAAGAACAGCAATTGATAGTAAAACCGCCAAATCGTGGCAAGCTGGGGAAACTTAAAGACTTCTTCAAGCCAGGAACTGAAGAGTATGAAGTGGTTGAGTTTTTAAGGCCTCATTGTGCACAGATAAAAGCCGTCGCCGAACTGGATGGTAAAAAAAGAACTTTTACAATTGGGCGTCCCGCAGAGGAACAAATATGTGAGATCATTGTGGATGAGGATGAAGTGGTTATGGTTGCTGGAAATCCAGAGCCAGTATCTTTACACAAATGGTGTACATCACTTCTTCAGGAATTTGTCGGATATATATATCCCGGGCTAAAGGTAAAGATATGAGCAGCAAGATAAATGTCGCGAATATTGTGTTAGGGCATATTGCAACACTTGCTGATCCTTCGGGGAAACGCTCCCTTATGGATTACGTGACATTTTTTGCTGTGCCAAGCGTGGTCGCTGCGGTAGCATGCTTTGTAGGCTACAATTTAAATAAAGATGTTTCCTCAATGCTTGTTAACTTTGGTGCGATTTTTACAGCGCTGCTTCTTTCCGTGTTGGTGCTGGTTTACGATCAGGAAAGTAAATTGAGTTTGCTCAAAGATACTGATCCTCTTTATGAGGCCAAAAAAACACTTTTGCGCCAGCTTTATTATAATATCTGCTTCTCTATAATTAGTTCGATTGTTTTGGTTGCTTTGTGTTTCGCTCACTCGGTGTTAGATGGGGTGGTAAGTAAGGTTGAGTTTGGTGGGTATGGGGTTGGCTTGAATTACGCTAAGTACATTTTGACTCCGTTGGTTATTTTTGTAGTTGTTAATTTGATGCTTACTATTGTTATGATCGTGAAAAGGATGCATGCGATGCTTACTATTTAAGTAAGCGAGTTATCTATTCATATGCGCTGAAACTCTCGGTCCACCGCCCGTTTGGCCGTTTTCTCACTCGCATACAACCACCGCAACCGCTTTGGCTTGCTCTGATCCCCCGCCGTCACAGTCTTCTCCTTCCCGGTCTTCTTGTCGCGGTAGTACGCGATGATCCCTGTGTAATCCCCTTTGTTTTCTTCCGCTAACCCCTCAACCGTATCCTCGGGCAGCTTGCTCTCCAGCTCCAGGCTCACGGTGTATCCATTGTCCGGGCTGAGGGTGTGCTGCACGTTGCCGCCGTACCAAATGATCTCGTCAATCTCCGGCTTCACCCCCTGGAGCGTGTAGGTCAGTTCGGGAATGAGGTCAGGCCGACCCCGGGCGAGGGTGTAGCTGAGCGTCGCGCTGCCGCGTTGAAGACGGTTGAATTCGGCCCGGGCGGCTCGCAGGGCGGACTGACGGTCGCTGAAGGTGTGGCGCAGATCCTTGAGGTTTTCACCGCCGCCGGCAATGGCTTCCTGTTTTTTCGCGCTGTTCACGTCGTAGAAATAGGCGCGCACACCGTCGTAACTGTCGCGGTCTGCTTGCAGATAGCGGTGTTGGTCGCCGTCGGCGCGGGTGAGGGTGATATGTGGCAGCTCGGCGCCGGTGGCCGTCTTGCCGCCGCCCGCCGGCAGGCACAGCAGGCAGCCGGCCTTGACGGTGACCACTGCGTCGAACTCTTCCCCTACGCGGCTGATCAGGTTGGCATCGGACTCGTTGGCCTGGTCCAACTGCAGGATAGGCAAACCGTCCAGGGCGCCGGCAATGGTGGCGGTGAGGCCGTTGCCCAGGGCGATGTCGCCCAGAACGTCGCCGAGGGTGGTGTTGCTCCAGCTGCGTTCGCGCTTGGTCTTCAGACCCTTGCGCAGGTCAGCAGAGCGGGCGCGAATGCTCAGCACGTCCGGCGCACCGCTATGCTCGGTTTCATCGACGGTGTAGGTGCCCTTGTCCACCAGGCCCGTGTCGCTCCAACCCAGCCACAACCGAATGACCGCGCCCTTGGGCGGGATCGCCAGCAGGCCGTCGTGGTCGCTGAGGGTGATGCTGAGTTGGTCGGCCTCGATCCCACGATTGTCGGTCAGTTCCAGGCTCATCAGCCGTGGGCTGATCAACTGGGCGATATCATTGCCATCGACCGTGATACGAAACGCAGGCACCGGATAAGCGGCATCGCGGCGGTAGCGTTCGGCCAGGTCTTCGATGTAGCCGGTGACCTTGGAAAGAGCAGCGTCGATCACAGCAACGCCCTCAAGATGTTGATGCCTGCGTTGGTGCCAGCGCCGAGCAGGTCAATACGGTCGTCGTCGATCCGTTTGAGGCTGATTGTGAATTCTATGCGCCGTGGGGTGCCGTCGCGGAAGAAGATGGTTTTGGTTTCGCTCAGGCTCTCGATAATCCACAGGCCGTAGATCCGACCGCTCCCCTCGACCATCGGCCAGGCTTTGCCGGTGTTTGCCATCAGGCGCACGGCATCGAGGCTCAAGGCACTGCCGGCCAGCTCCGGCAGGATGATGCCGGGGAGGGTGATGGTGTCGTCGCCACGCCCGACAAACTGCCGAGCCGGAGCGGCGCCGACTCGGCTATTGCTCGCATGGCGCCATTCGGTTTGGCGTTGCAGCTCTTGGTAAGCGGCGGTGGACAGGCTGAACACGAACATGCCCAAGGCAAGCATCATGGGGATTACTCCAGATCTGACAGTTTGCTGCGCTGGCGTGCGGCTTTCTCGCTAGCGATACGCGCCAGCTCGGCCCGCACGGCGCGGCTGATCGCCTGGGCGTCCATGCCTGGCGTGGTGTGGATGTTGATTTCGTAGGTGTCGTGGCTGTCATGAACCGGCGCCGGTGCAGGGCTGATGGGCGCACGATCATCGATCGACAACGAAGAGGCACCGGCAGCCCCGACCGGAAATTGCGGCAACGGCATGGCGGCCAGAGGCATGGCGGTTGCGCCGAGGGCCAGTGTGCCGGCTGCCGTGAGTTGTTTGCTCAGGCTGGTCATGGCGCTCAGCGGCCCGTTCTGGCTGCCCTCAAGCCCCTGAGCAAGGCCTGCCATGGTGAAGCCGCCCAGCTCCGCGAACACACGCGAGGGGCTGTGGATGTCGAGCTTTTCCTTGAACCAACCAATCACCGCATCGCCTGCCCCGGTAATGGCCTCCTTGGCTACGGTCAGGCTGTTGGTGATGCCATTTGCTAGGCCTTGAATCATCTGCGTACCCAGTTCAGCGAACTGTGCGGGTAGACCCAACAAAAGGCTGAGCATGTTGCCGATGACTGCGCCAAAACGCTCGCCCATTGACTGAGCCGCGCCGCCGACATCTTCGACGGGAGTGAGTAGCTGGCCGAACCAGTTGATCAGACTGCTGACACCTGCCGAGATCAAGCTGAACAACGGGCGAGCGATGCTACCCAGAAGCTCCAAGGCTGCCCCGACACCTGGCAACGTCATGACGACTTGGCCCAGGTTTAGCAGCGATTGGCCGAGGCCTGCAAAGCTATCGAGCACGGGTTGAAGGGCACCGACGAGCCCCTGCCAGAAACCGAGGAAAAAGCCCTTGATGGGGTTCCAGTACTTGTAGACCAACACACCAGCACCAACCAGGGCGGCGATAGCCGCCAGCAGCCAGCCGATGGGCGTCGCCATGATGGCGGTACCGACGGCACTGATCGCTCCACCGAGCATCGGCAGCACGCTGGCGGCAGCCAGGCGGGCGCTGCTGACGAAAGCGGGTAACGCACTGAGCAATCCACCCGCCGAGCGAGTGGCTACCAGGGACCGCCAGACTTTCCCAAGCCTGCCAATGTTGGCTCCGGCGCCTGCTGCTGCGGTGCGCGTGCCTATCAGTTGGGCTTTCACGATGCCCAAGCGAATGCCAAACATGCCCATGCCGTAACGCACCATAGCGAAAGGGCCGAGCAGACTCGCCATCGTCAAGGCCAGGCCCCCAAACACGAAGGCCAGACCGGCAACGGCCGCTACTACCTTCACCAGGCCGCCCGCCAGTCTTGGGTTTTCACGAGCCCAGGCGCCAACGCTGTTAGCGACTTCTCCCAAGGTGGTGATGATCTGTTTCAGCTCGGGCGCAACGGCGGCGCCGAACTCAGCCAGGGCGTTGGTGAAGCTGCCTTCTGCGGCCTCCATTACGTTGGTGAGCGTGGCGAGCTGTTCGTTGACTCGCTTGCGCAAGTCGGCCTGGTTTTGAAGCTTTTGTTGCACTTCCCGATAACCCGCGATTCCCTTGTTCATCATGGTGTTCAAGGTGGTCATGGTTTCGGAGTCGTCGCCGAACAGCAGTTTGATCGTGGACGTGCGGTCTTCGTCGTTCAGTGATTTGAGTTTTTCGACCTGGGCGAACAGGTTCTCCAGGCCGGCGAAGTTGCCTTTGTCGTCGGTGAACTTGAAGCGGATGTTTTTGCCTTCCAGCTCCATGATTTTGTTGACGTCCTTGATCCCGTCCTTGTCCAGGCCGGCCTGGAAGATCTTCCGGTAGGCGTTACCGGCGGCACCGCCTTCCATGCCAGCTTGGTCCATCATGATCAGCAGCGGGGCCAGCTCGGCAGCGGCGTCGATTCCCGATTTTTTGATGGTGTCCATGACCGGCGCGATCTTGCTGAAACCCTGGAGCATGTTGGTCGGGTCTACGCCGGAGTAGAACCCGCGCTGGATGATGTCCATCAGCGCCATCATGTCTTTTTCGGATGTTCGAGTCGCGTCCTGCATCTTCGCGGCGAATTCAGCCGCGGCGGTTACGGGCATCTGCAATTGAACGCCCAGGTACGCGGCCGCTTCACCGGTGCCGCCGAGGATGCTCTGCGCGCTCAGGCCCTGGCGCCGCAGCATGGTCATCATTTCCTGGAAGTCGGCCGTGGTACCAGGCAGGCGGTCGCCAAGCTTGGTCGCCAGGTCGGTGATTTTCTGGAAGTCTTCAGACACCTTGCCGGTGCCGTCCATCATTGAAACCTTGAGTTGCGTGGCCGAGTCTTCGTTTGGCGCAAAGGCACCGATGGCCTTAGCCACCGGCCGACTTGCTGCATACCCCACACCCAGGCCGGCGGCGCCGTTCATAGCCATGTTGCCGGCGAGGTTCTGTGTTTTCTCCAGCTTGGCGCGCTCGATGGCAAGGCGCTTTTGCTGAGCATTCAACGCGACCAGGCGTTTGCCCTGTTCGCTGATGCTGGCGTTGGTGGCGCCAATTTGCTCGCGCAGCTGGCGTTCGTGGCTGCTGAGGTTCTTGGTGCTGATGCCGGCGCCTTGCAGTTTGCTGCGCAGGGCCTGGAGCTGTTCGCCCTGTTGTTGATGTTGTTCCTTGAGCTTCTGCGCTTCGCGAACGGCTGCACGGAATTCCTTGGTCATCGCCTTGGTTGGCGCACCGGTGGCAGCGAACTGTTGGGACAGCGCTCGTACTTTTTCGCGGGCGGCGACGAGGGCTTGCTCGGTTTGCTCGGCGGCAGCGCGCTGGGTGCGCCAGGCGCTGACGTCCTTCTGTTGAGCGTTGAGTTCCTTGAGGCGGTCGCGGGCTTCCTTGAGGGCGCGGGCGGCCCCGATACTGCCGTTGTTGATGGCCTTCAGAGGGCCGCTCGCCTTATCGATGGCATTGAGCAGCACCTGAAGTTTTAAGTCATTCGCCATCGGTGGAACTCCGCACCCGGGCGCGCTCGCGCCACTCCATCAGCTCTTGAAGGCCCAGCTGGTCCATGTCAGCCGGTGCCCAGTGAAAAACCACGGCCAGGTCGGCCATGGCGTCTTCTACGCAACGAGGGACGCGTCCGTCTTCACCGACTTCTGCAACAAAAAACCGGAGATCTTGCTGCCACAGGCGAGGAGGTCGGCCGGGTCCATAGTGGCGGCTTCGGGGGCGGTGATGCCTGGGCTGCTGATGCGCGGCAGGATCTTGATGAGGGTGGCTACGTCCATGTTCAGCAGCTCGACCAACTGCACGCCGCGCAGCTCGCCGGATTGCGGTTTGCGCAGGGTGATGCTGTCGATGACGGTCTTGCCACGGGTGATCGGGGTGTCCAGGGTGACGGTGTTGTCGTCAACCGGGGGCAGCGCTTCGAGGGTGTCTTCTGGTTTCATAACTTGCTCCAGTTTGCAGGGTTAACCGCCCTGGATCAGGGCGAGATTGGTCAGATGCCGAGGGCTCGGCGCTGCTCGGCCATCATGTCTACGCCATCGACGACTTCGATGAAATTGAGCAGGTCGATTTCGATGATCTCTTCGTTATCGACGATCAGTTTGTAATAGGTGCAGGTGGTGGTGATGCTGTGCTCGGTGTCTTCACCCGGCTGCGCATCGCCCATTTCGATGGTTTCGTGCCGGCCGCGCATTACGACTTCTACGGCGCTGATCTCGGCGGTGTCGTCCTGCTGGAACGATCCGGTGAAGCGTAACGCGACGCCCGAGGCGTTGACGGCGCCGAACTGTTTGAGTGCGATCAGATCCAGGCCGCCGGTCTTCCATTCGAATTGGATGCCATCATCCGAGAAGCCCAGATCGGCCTTGACCGGGCCGTTCATGCCGCCGCCGCGATAGCCTTCCATCTTGCGGCCGAGCGGGGGCAGAGTGACGGTTTTGACCACGCCCAAGTAGCTGTTGGCGTCGTTGAACAGGTTGAGGTTTTTGAGTTTGCGAGGCATAGCCATGGTGCGTGTCTCCGTTGCTCAGGCACGGGTCAGCTCCCCTTGCGGGGAGGCCCGGGTTAGCTGTTGATCTTGCTGGCGAAGTCGATCAGGTAGCGGTCGGTGATGCGTTGCCGCAACGTGAGATCTTCCAGCGGTGGTACCGGCGTGTAGTCGTAGTCCAGGAACAGCTTGCCGGCCTTGAGCGTGTCCTTGTCGTTGGCGTCCTCTGGGTACCAGCACCTGCCGCCGATCAGGTAGCCCGCCGCGATCAGCTCGCGGAATTTGGCGTTGATCCCTTCGATGATGTCGCGCACCAGGGAGGCATGCATGGGTTTATCCACGGCCCACATATGCGCTTCGGCCATGGTGTCGGCGAGGATCTGCGCAGTGCGCGTGTAGTTCTCAAAGGCAAACAAAGGGTCTTCGCTGGTCGTGCGGCTTCCCCAGAAGCGAAAGCCGCCCTCATTGATGAGCGTGGTGACTTCGTTGCTGTTGAGGTAGTTGGCGTCCGTGGCCGGGTTTTGCAGATCCCAGAACACGTCGGCGCTGATGCCGGTCACGCCATTGACGGCGACGTTGGAGAGCGTCTTGTGCCAGCCTACTTCCTGGTCGATCTTGGCGCGCAGGCCCAATGCACGGGCCACGGCCGAGGCGGTGACGGTCGCGTTGGTGACGGTGCTCCAGTTCTGGAACTCCGGCCAGATGACCATGGCCTCCCGAGCGCCGAAGTTGTCACGGTAGGCGACCACTTCTTCCTTGGTTTTGCAGCCCCAGGCGCTGATGTAGGCGAATGCGCGCAACTGCTGGGCGATGGTGACCAGGGCGGTGGCGACCGGCAGACTGTCGAGGCCTGGCACTCCGAGGATGCGCGGCACCATGCCAAGGCGGGCCTTGGCAGCGAGCAGGGCTTTCATGCCGGTGTATTTGCCCTCGGCCGTGGTGGTGCCGATCAGGGCACTGGTGGTTTCTGTCTCGGTGGCGCCTTCCTTCACTCGCACGACGATGGTGTAGGGCTTAGTCTGGTCGGCGATGGCCTGAAGACTCTTCGCCAGGGTACCCGTGGTGCCGGCCTTGCCGATGGCGGTTTGAACGTTGCTCAGCAATACCGGTGTGTCGAATGGGAAAACGGTGGCATCGGCGTCGTCGGCCGTGCAGACCATGCCGATAACAGCGGTGGGGATGGTGCGAATGGGGCGGGTGCCGTCGTTGAGTTCGATGACCCGCACGCCGTGAAGATAATCGGACATGGGTTTGCCTGCGCAGTGATTGGGATGACAGTGCACAGGCTGCCGCGCGCGCGCCGGTTGGGCGAGCGCGGGGGCTTGTAGGGGAGGGGGTTACAGGACGAGATGACTTAAACAGTTCATTGAACCTGCCCAGCGATCCATGACGGCGCCATGGGCCGAAACTCGACGGCAGGGAAAGCCGCTGTTTGCGGCCAGTCGCGCAGGGCCTGTACGTAATCGAGCAGTTCCCCTGATTGTTCAGCCGTGAGGGTCGTTGGCCGGGCTGAATCGACTTCGTCACGGTGACGCTCCCGCAACCAGCGTACGCTTTCGATTTGGGCGTCCCGCCAAAGGCGTTCGGCTGCCGTCCGCTCCTCGATGGTTGCTGGTGGAGGATCGATTAGCGTCGGTAGGCCATCGGGGTCGTGAGCGCGAATCTTGCCGAAAGCAGGATTGGCAATGACCTGGTCATAACGGTCATCGGGGATGTCCACGGCATCGGCGGGTATTTCGGTATGCAGACCAACGATGTAGCAGTTCCCCGTTGTTTTGCTGTACTTGCGCATGACTAGCTCCCCAAACAAATGAACGTGTATCCAATGACCCCCGGGGGAGTCGATATCGCCCCTCCGCTGACAGTACGTGCCAATAAATCGATTCCGTTGGGGGTCGCACTTTGTGCACTCATCATCGTCCCCGTCTGTGAGGTGGAGACAGAGTAGGCGGTCAATGTGTTCGGAAACGCCAGCGCCAGGTTCACATGTACGATGCCTGCTCCCGCAGGGATCGCTCCATTTGCCCACTGAATGATCAAGCCGCCGAGCCATGTCGGGAAGACGATGTAGCCGTTGCTGGTCAGACTGATGGAAAAGCCCCATCGCAGTTTTTTGGGAGAAACAATGGTCCCGTCGTCGGTGCCCAAATTGACTTGCGATTGGCTTGCGATCTTTGCCCAACCGAAAGCCGACTCCGTTGACTGGGTCACTACGTTGGCAATGGCTTGGAATACCCGCAGCGGGGTCATGATCTTTGTATTGTCAGTTCCAGCCTCGGCCTCAGCCTGATTGGCTTGTGCGGCACGAAGCTTCTTCGGCGTTATGAAGCAGGTGTCGTCTGTGCCTGTAGTGACTTGGACTTGGGTGGCGACCTTTGCCCAGCCGAACACCGTCTCGGTGGCCTGTCCTACTACTTTGGCGATGGCCTGGAACACGCGTAGCGGTGTCATAACTTTTGTATTGTCAGTGCCTGCCTCGGCTTCCACCTGCGTGGCTTGAGCAGCCCTGAGTTTTTTGGGCGTGACGATTGCTGTGTCATCTATCCCTGTGGTGACTTGAGCTTGGGTAGCAATTTTTGCCCAGCCGAATGCACTCTCCGTTGCCTGTTTTATTACCTTGCCAATGGCTTGAAATACCCGCAACGGGGTCATGATTTTGCTGTTTTCCGTTCCTGTCTCGGCCTCGACTTGGTTGGCTCGTACAGTCAAGCCGTCCACATAAGCACGAGTAGCCAGCACAACGGACGGGTCAATCTTCAACTCGACGTTGGCGGTGTTGCTGATGATGAGGTTCATGCGCACCACCTGGGTACGTCCAGATCCTTGAGTCAGCAACGGCTTGAAGCTTGGCGCACAGTTCGCCACGGCGACCAGGTCACCGTCGGCGTCATACAAACCAACCTCACGAATCCACCACCCACCTACGTTCTCAGGAATAACCTGCTCGGCAATGATGATGTTCGGGTTGGCTGAGTCAACCTTCAACTGATTCAGCGGGGCGCGTCGACGCTCATTGATTAAGTGCGTCTGTTGCTCGTTGGGGATTGGGTCGGTGTCGTTGGCGTCCCCGACGCCCATCTGCGCGAATGTCCAGGGAATGCCCAAGGCGTCCGCGTTGGCCTGCTTGGCCTTGCCGATGGCGGTGAGGATGGCGAAAAACTGGCTGTTTTGGTCTGTCATGGGTAGATGTCCATGGTGTCGATCTGGTGTTCACGGCCGCCCTGATGGATGTAGCCCGTGACCTCGATGTCTCGCTGTGTAGGTGGGTAGATATCAATCTCGTCGCCTTCGGTGACGCAGGCGCCGATATGAACTGATCCGGTTGTTTCCAGGCTGATGGCGAGCCCGGTGAGGTGGCGTGTCAGGGGCTTGGCATCGTCGATCAGCCAGGTCAGTTCCTGGTACATCTCTTCGGTGATACCGGTGTCCAGCACGCCGACCTTGAGCTTGAACGTGGCGCGAGGGCCGACCGGTACGGTCTGCCACCATTCGATGATTTCAATCAGGTAGCCGAGCGGTTCAACGACGCGGCGCAGTGAGCCGATGGTGCCCTTGCGCGAATGGATGTAGTACGCGCTGCGGATGGCGGCGCGCTTGGCCGCTTCGGTCCATTTGCTGTCCCAGCGATCCACGGAAAAGGCCCAGGCCAGGTAAGGCAAAAGAGGCAGCGGGCACCGGTCGGGGCTGTACAGAGTGCGCAGCGGAATCGGCACGCGCTGGATCTGAGCCAGTGCCTGCGCCGCTTGGCGCTCCAACGGCGTCGAATTGCTTGGAAGAAGGGGCGCGTCAGCCATCATTCAACCCCCAACGCCAAATCGACGGCCGTGCAGTACGGCGCCTGGTACTTCGTGGCAACGATGTCGGCCCAGTTCTCCAGCACGACCTTGCGCACACCCTCGACGTGTAGCGAGGCGTGGATGATTGATTCTGAAACCTCCAGGCCCAGGCGACGCCGCTGGTGCACGAAGGCCAGCAACTGCGCATTGGCCGCCGCGAGAATCAACTCGCTCTCAGGGCCGGACGTCGAAAGAAACAGCTTGGCCTTGACCTGGTAGTTGATGACCTGCGCACTTTGCACGGTGAGCCGATCCGCGACCGGGCGGCGGTCGTCGTCGCTGAGGTAGGCATTGACCTTTGCCAGCAGCGCGGGCGAGGCGGTACCGTCACCCAGGATCGATTGCACTGTCACCACCGCCTCGGCTGGGGCGGGACTCTCGGCAGTGGCATCGGCCACTTGGCCGTCAGCAGACCGCGCATGGAAGATGTAGCTATTGCGCGGGCCGGCGGTGCTCAGTCCTTCCCACGCCATTTGAGCCCGCTCCCGCAGGCTGTCGTCGCTTTCCATCAGCAACGGTACCGGCGGCACGGCCGTGGGCTTGGCGGCCTGGATGACCAGGCGCTTGACGTTGAAGTTGCCGGCCAGGTTCTCCAGGTCACTGCCCTTTGCCAGAGCCAGCATGTTGGCGACGGATGCCTCATTGACGCGCTGGCGCCACACCGTCTCGCGGTAGGCGTTCTCCTGGAGCAGTTTGGTCAGGGGCTCAGATTCCAGCTCAAGCCGTGCGGCGATCTCGGCTTGTTCCTCGACCGGCCAGAGGCTGATGGCGTAGGCCTTGCGCTCGGCGAGGATCTGCTCGTAATCGATTTGCTCTACGACTTCGGGCGCAGGGAGCTGGCCCAGGTCAATCGCGACGAATGAGTTCATGCGCTACCCCCAAGGTTCAGCGGCACGCTCAGGCTCAGCGGCTCGTTGCTATCGACGATGCTGCCCTCGATGTCCAGTGATGCTTGACCTTGCAGGGTGGCGCCCTGGAACTGCACGCGGCTCAGGGTTATACGGGGCTCCCAGCGCATCAGCGCCATGACGGTGGCGGCGTACACCTGCAAGCGGGTGATGTCGTTGAAAGGCTGGTCCACCAGTTCGGGCAACAGGCTGCCGTATTCGCGGCGCATCACCCGGGTACCGAGGCGCGTGCTGAGGACATCGCTCATGGATTGGGCAATGCTCTCCACGGTGGTGATGGCAGCGCCGGTGTGTCGGTTCATTCCGGTTTTCCCGTCTTGCCGCTGCCAGGCATGACGCCGCCGTGCAGGTGTTTCACCAAGCTGATGCCGGCGGCCACCACATCTACCGACACGGTGACCTTACCGGTGACGTTCTGGTTGCCGTTCTGGGTGTAGTCGCCCTGGTGCGTGATGTTGCCGACGATGTTGATGCCGCCGGTGCTGATGAGGTTGGTGGTGCCGCCATCGGTGAGCGTGGCGTTGAGGTGGTGAGCGACGCTGTCGTACTCGATCACCGTGCCGTCGCGGTAGGTGACGCGGTGCAGGCCTTCGCGGTCGCCGTTGGCGGGGATCTGGTCGCTGAACAGGCCGGTCAAGGCGACGCCGTTGCCGAGCTGGCCCGAGGGGCTGAATAACAGAACTTGTTCGTTGACGGTCGGCGGGTTCCACTCCCGGTCGGCGCCGGCCCGCAGAGTGACCCACGGCAGCCAGGCGGTGGTCAGGGTTCCGGTTTTGACCTGCACACGCGGGGGCTGCATCTGGACGGCAGCGATAGTGCCGAAGCGGATGAGGTTTTCGATCAGGCGGGCGAGGGTGGCTAAGTCGTTCATGGCGCCGATGGTGGCGCCACGCGCGTGAGCATGCAGC
This sequence comes from Pseudomonas sp. NFACC24-1, assembly GCF_900115235.1. Lineage (NCBI taxonomy): Bacteria > Pseudomonadati > Pseudomonadota > Gammaproteobacteria > Pseudomonadales > Pseudomonadaceae > Pseudomonas > Pseudomonas sp. NFACC24-1. The sequence goes on along the minus strand of NZ_FOVS01000001.1, from coordinate 196,257 downwards.
CGTAAGGGTTTGTACGACACGCCATTACAAGAACGCTGGTGCTAAGCTCGGAGGAGCTTTTCCAATTATGCGGGTGCTGAAAATGAAACAGATGACAATTGATCAGCTTCACCAGTTGAGGCTGGATGTATTTGAAAATGCAGAATCATTACATAAAGAAGCAAGGCTTCTGCTTGAGCATGGTTTTTTTGCAAGAGCTTATTTGCTTGCTTATTTTTGCTGCGAGGAATTAGGAAAGTTGCCCATGATTGTCGGTGCCGTCGGTGGGCTTCAAAGTGGCGATACTGTAGATTGGAAGAAGGTAATGAAACGGTTTCGCGATCATAAGGCAAAAGTTGATTCAGATGATGTTCACCATTATATGTTTGGCATTGATCTGGATTTGGAAAACGACTCTGATCTCAAGTGGTTGGCCGAAGCGCGGGAGTTGTCGCACGGCCGCGTTGTTCTCAAAAATAAATCCACTTACGTGGATGTGCAAAATGGTCGAGCCGTATTGCCTCTTAAAGAAATAAATTTTGAACATGCATCGAAAATGTTAGAAAGGGCTTTTGAATCTTTATGTGCGCATTGGCGCTCTGAGTCTTTAGTCAACCCAATAGTAAGAGAGGTGGTAAATAAATGAATAGTTTGAACTGGTCTATAGGTGAATTTTTAGGTTAGATGGTTAAGTAGTTCATCGCGAATCAAATCAATATCTGCCTCTGTAAACCCTAGCAGTTCACGTTTATCGTATCTTACATCCAGGGCACCTTGTTCAGGACGATCTTTAAGGCCGTATTGATGCACTCGGGCAATACGTGCGATTCGTCCCGTAAACCCAACGCTTATTGCATTCCCATCACCTTGAATCTTTAAAAAGCTCGCTGTGCGAAGCTTCTGAAACATCTGCACCTTCCGCTTTACCCGTCCTTGCTTCCCCCGCAAGTTACGCTGTTTTCGCGGTACGTACTTGCTCCCGTCCGGGTTGCGCTGGGCGATGATCCGCTGCTGCTGACTGCGCCGCAGGATCTGGCCGATGCTGCGAGCCAGTTTGTTGCGCGATGCCGGTTCCAGTTGTCCCAGCAGGCCGGCCGCCCAATCCTCCAGCGTTTCCAATCGGTTGGTCATTTCGGCACAACCCATTCACTGTCGGTGCCTTGGGCGCCAGGTATCCACGCCGGGTCGAGGAACGCGGCTACCTGCCGAGGTTCACCAGGATGGTGGACGGTGGTATTGCCGTCGGCGTCTTTCCCCACAACCACACGCTCGGTTAGCGGCAGTGTCAGGCTCAGGTCCACCTTGCTGTTGTCCAGGATGTCGGCCTCGAACTGGATGCCCTCGGCGGACTTGTTCAGGTTCTCCAGCAGTTCGGACTGGTTCACGCTCAGCCAGCCCAGCAATGGCAACATGACGCTGTCGGGGTGACCTGCGTAGTCGGTGAGGATGACCTGTAAATCAAAGCTGTATTCGAACGACAGCGAGGCAGCCGCGGTGCAGCGGATTTTGCCGTTGTCGATGAAGATCAGCAGCCGGTCAGGGTTGTGCTTAAGTTCTGCCACGGTCGCCAGCAGGTGGGCACGCAGGCTTTCGGGTTTGTTCATGGGGCCGCCTGTTGATGGTTGAACACCATGTCTACCTGGCCGGCGCATTCAGCCCATGCGGCTTCGACGCGGTCCTGGTCGGTGAGCTGATCGCCGTTATTGAGCGGGCTTGTCGCCGGCAGGGTGCAGGGCACCACGGCCGGACAGCCACTGACGATAAGCGTCGGCGCCGGTGAGGGCGGGGCGCTCGCGCAGCCGACGAGCAAGCTCAGGCAAAGGCTGGTCAGCCCAGTTGCGAAGGTCTTCGTTTTCACGTTTCAGCGCCTCGATGGTTTGCTCGCGCTTTGCCAGGCCCTGGCGCAGCTGATCCTGTTGGATCCGCAGGGTGGCCTGGGCAATACGCTCAGCGTTCAGGGTAGTTTGCAGCGTGCTGAGGTTTGCGCGCAGCCTGTCAGCTTCGTCGCGTGCGATTTTGGTGTCCTTCGCTGCCAGCTCGGTGTCCTTCTCGGCTACGGTGATGCGTTGTTCCTGGCCCCAGATGAGCAGTGCCAGGGCGCCCAGCAGGGCGATGCCATACAGCGCCTGGCGCAGGGTACTCATGCGCGGTACCAGCCCAGTTTGTTCATTTCGCCGACGTCCATCAGCTCCACCGGGCCTCGCACGATGACTACCCGGCAACCGGGTGTCATGTAGGCCAGGGCTTCGCACAGCAGCTCCATATCGGCTTGCTCGGTATTGTCCGGCACCACCAACAGGTTGCCGTCTTGGACGTCCAGTTTGCGCACCGCCTCCAGATCGATCATGCCGCCACCGCCTGGCCGCAGCCGCACTCAGCGTGCCGCTCATAGGCGCGCTGGAGCTTGATGTCGTACAAGTTCCGCTGGTAATCCGGGCCGTTGTAGAGCTTGGCGAATTCGGCCCATTTTCGGCCTTTCAAGGCCTTGTGCAGCACCGGGTCGGTCTGGATGAAACACACGAAGGCGGCGAACTGTTGAGACTCGCCTGCACTCATGTCCTCGACCAGCGCTTGCACGCTGGCATAGCCCAGGCGGTGCCAGTGAAAGCCCATGATCTGGAACGCGCCCCAGGAAGCGGACTCCAGCGCGGCGGTGTCGTCGATCAGGCGCGCATGGCCCAGGCGTTGATGCTCAGCAGTGCCGCCGGCATAGCCCCCGGACTTCGGATTGACGATGGCCGGATTGGCGGCGGCCAGCTGGTCGGCGTGGCGCTTGAGTTCGTCGGGGTTGTCGCCTTGGTGGCGCGGCATGGCGAGTTGGCGGTACATGATGTGCCGCTCGAACAGAATCACCGGCTTGCCATTCGCCAGGAAGCCCTTGCCCTTGGATTCAACCTCGTTTACGGCATAGACGCTTGCCAGCGGTACGTCGAGGATCTGCGCGGCCCTTACCAGGTCTTCGTTTTTCAACAGGAGCTGACAGTCACCGCCGGCCAGGCTGGCCTGGGTCTTTTCGCCGGCAACGCCATCGGCGACCAAGCCAACTTTCAACTGATACGCCCGAACAGCTGCCTCGGTTGAATCGCCATAGTCGCCGTCAACCACCAGGCGGGCGTCATGGTCGTTCAGGGTCTTTTGCAGGATGCGCACCGCTTGCGAGCGGTCGCCGTGGCGAAGCGTCGTCATAGCTGTTCTACCTTGCGAGTGAAAAATTTCTTGGCGGCGGCGCGAGTCCCCTCGACCCCAAGCAAACCGATTACCCCACCGAAGAACGGTGCGGTTGAGGCGGGGATACCGAGCAGAGCCAGGCCATGACTGGCGGCCAGTGCCAGGGCACCGCAAAGGGGGGCCTCGACTGCCATCCGCCGCAAGGTGCCGCCGCCATACATGATCCGTAAGGCGGCGATGGTCAGAGCCAGGATCCCCGCATAAAGGGCAGGCCAGTTTTGTTCGAGCCAGGCGGCGAGCCAGGCCCAGGTGTCGGGACGTTCAGGCATGCGCTTCATTCCGTAATCCAGGATGGGTAGGTTCGTGGGCTCGCTGCAGGTTGATCAGTCCCATAAGTTCACCATCTGCCGCTGTGGGGCGGCCGTCTGGGCTTCTGGCATTTGCACAGCCAGGCCTTGGGGCAGGATCGGCCCGTAATCGGCCAGGCCGGGGTTGGCTTCGAGTACCGCTTCGGTTACGCCGGCGGTACGGCCGTAGTGACGCCAGCACAGGGCGTCAACGGTGTCGTTTTGAAAAGTGCGCACGGTGACGGGCATCAGATTAGCTCCACAGTGGTTCGGTTGATGCCCAGGAAGTCACGCACTGCCCAGCGCAGGTCGCGGCGGTAATCGTCGATGTTTGGCGTGAGGTCTTCGGCGTTCTGGTTGCCGCTGTTGGTGGTGTCGTAGGAACGGTAGCGCTCGCACACTTCGGCACCGGTGGCGGCTTCGATGGCGCGGCGGTAGAGGTGCTCCAGTACCGACACGTCGTTGATCTTGTCACCAGGAACATCTGCCAGTTCGGCATGGCCTGCGGCTTCCTGCCTGGCCCGCCATTCGCTCAGCTCGCGGTTGACGCTGATGGCGGCGGCCACAGCGGCGGTTTCCAGGCGCGGCGCGGTGACGCTCGCGTCGATCCTCAGCGTGGCGCGCAATTGATCCAGATCGATGGAGGGCCAGAAGGCGTCGGTGTTGATATGGCCGCTGGCGACGGTGCCGCCGGCTACGAATCCGCTCATGGAACAGCACTCAAAAATAGGTCGCCGGTGGTCGGGGCTTCACGTTCAGGAGGAGCGGCCTGGCCGATCCGCCCCGAGCCGGCGGGGTGCGTGGGGACGCTCGGTTAGCCGGCAGGGCCGGCGAGTTTGTTGAGCAGGCGTTCAGCCCGCTCCAGATCCTTTTTGCCACCGCAGGCATCGTGCAGGGCGATGGCCTTTTTCAGCAGATCCACACCGGCCTGGAGCTTGCCGGGTTGGCCTGGTGCCTCTTCGGTGATGCCATCCAGCGTGGCGCGGCCCATGGCGAGAAACAGCTTGGCGCGGGCCTGATCGGGCATGTCTTCGGCATCGGTGAGTTCGGCGGTGCGGTGCAGGATCGCCAGGTCGAACGGTTCGCCAACCTTCTGGGCCTTGAAGGCTGCCGTCGCGACTTCCTCGGCGACCAGGCAGCCCAAGGTGCGTGCGAAGCGGTCGGGCATGACCATCTTGTGTTCCAGCACGTAGGTCGCGATGTCGAGCCCACCGGTGAAGTCGCCGGCATCGAAGCGCCAGACCATGACGGTGGTCAGGACCTCGTCCTGGGCGCCCTGGCCGCCTTCCAGCACACCTTGCACATAGGATTCATAGCTCGGCAGCAACTGGCGCTTGAGTTCGGCCTTGCCCTGGTTGGACTGGACCTGTTTCAGGCGCAGGCGATCTTGCAACAGCTGGTTGAGCTGGTGCTCGTAGGCCGTGGCGCCGGCCATGGTTTGGGTGGGCTCGGTCGCTGCCGCTTCGATGGCGGCAGTGACACGTTCAAAGTGACGACGGCAGGGGTTGGTCATGGTGCCCGCCTCAGTTCAGGGTGATGTTTTCGGCCATGGCCGCGCAGCCCAGGTCTTCGATGACGTAGCTTTCATTCACCGATTCGTAGTTCTCGATGCGGTCGCGCTTGGCGTTGTCCACGACGGTGCGGCGGCGGGTGCCTTCCTGCCAGTACAGCGACAGGTTATCCAGACGGGTGACCAGCAAGCCGTTGGCCGGGAAGTGCGGCACACGCACCGCCGGTAGGTTGCCGAGGCGCTTTTGACTGGTGACGATGTCGGCCGCCAGCATTTCGGTTGGCGCCTGGGTCTTGTTGATGATCGGGAAGTACTTGTCGGCCAGCAGTTGGCGACCGCAGATGACCACCAGTTCGGTGTCCTCTTGATACCAAGGCTCGATGAACTCGTTGACCATGCTGACGACCAGGGCGTCGATGTTTTCAAAGTCCTTGCCGGCGCCGATTTCGATTTTGCCGCTGCCGTCCACCACTTCATCCAGAACCCGGGCAGGGTTTTCCAGACGCATCTTTTGAAGCCAGCCGATGTTGACGTCCTGCAACAGCGGGTTGGTTGCTGGGTTGGATGTCGCGGCGCGGCTGATACCGTTCCAGCCAATCATGATCCGGTTGAGGGCCTGAGCTTTGATGATGGCGTCGCGGATGCGTGCCTGGAAGTCCTTAAACTTGGCCCACTGGTCCAGCTTCTGATAGCGCAGGCCGGTATCGAAGTTGGTTTGGGTGCAGTTGTACCCACGGTCGTCCAGGCCGCTCGGGTCGTGGGGCTCGCGGTCTTTGACGGTGGTGTCGGTGGTGCTGGCAATGGTGCCGTCGATGCCGATGCCAATCTTTTCACCCGACTGTTCCTGTACGCCATAGACATTGATGGCGCTGAGGAAGGTGCTGGACTCCTGAATGCGGGTTTCCAACGTCTGGGCGACGCTTGGGTCTGCGGTGAATTTGGTGGTGACGTCAGTCACCCCGTGCAGTTGCGCCAGTTGTTGCAGGTAGGCGTTGAACAGTACTCGGGTGTCGTTACGCATGTTGATCGTCCTTCATGATTCGGGGGCTGTGGTTGGGCTGACTGTCAGCAGTCGGTCACGACCAGGTCATTGCCGCCGGTTACAGGCGGACGCGTTTTCTGGTTGTGGTCCTGGGTGGTGGAGAGCTTGGTTTTCAGCTCTGTGAGTTCCGTGCTGACCTGGTCGAGCCGGGTTTTCAGCCCCGCCGAGAATTGCTTTTCTGCGGCCAGTTGGTCGGGCAGATCCTTGACGTGTTCGGCGATGGCTTCGACGGCTTCGCCGATCTGGGCAAACTCGGTGTCGTCCTTGGCCTGCTTGCCGGTCAGCAGCGCTTGCACCTTGTTGAACAGCTGGGCGCCGATGCTGGGCTTCTCTTCGATTTCTTCGAACTTCAACTCGGTTTCCACCGCCTCGGTAAACATCGACGTTGCCGAGTAGTGGCGATCCTTGAAGGGGCTGGCGTCAGGTTTCTGCGCAGAGAACGCCAGGACGTCCGTGCCCAGGCTGGCGGGCGAGTCAGTGACCGCCAGGCCGACGATGTAGGCCTCGCCGGTGTCGGCAAAGCTGTCGTCGATTTCGATGGAGGTGTAGATCTTCTGTTTCGCCTTGTTCATGGCGATCAGCTCTGGGGTCGGCTCAACCTGGGCGAACAGGGCCAGTTTCTTCTGGCCGTTGATGTCCACCTCTTCGGTTTTCACAGCCAGCACGTCGCCGTAGGCCTTGAACGGGCTGTCGGGCAACAGGCTGCGGAAATGCTCCAGCCAGATACGGGCGCCGTAGGTGGACGGGTTGAAGTTCTTGGCGGCCTGTTCCAGCCAGCTGCGTTTGATGGTGCGCTTGTCCGAAGTAGCGCCCTCGACGGCGACGCGGAACCAGTTGCTGCGAAACTTCTTCATGCCGGGAATCCTCAGTGCGTGGGGCGCCTGCTGGGTTGAGCAGTGCGTTGCAATGAGGGGCATGGTCGTCACGGGCGCGAGCGGCGGCAACGAGACGGGACTGTAGGCGGGGAGGGTACAAGGGGCGGTGCTATTGAGTCGTCGCCGTGGGCGGCAGCATCTCGGCCATGACGACGACCACCCTGCTGCCTATCGATCCACGACGCCAATCCAAGTTCCTGTACTGGATGGGTTGGCGCATCTGCGAGATCGCCGAGGCTACGGGCGAAAAAGAAAAAACGCTACACAGCTGGAAGGCCCGCGATGAGTGGGACCGGGCCGACAACGTCGAGCGCATCGGCGGAGCCCTGGAAGCGCGCTTGGTGCAGTTGATCCTCAAGGACAACAAGACTGGCGGCGATTTCAAGGAGATCGACCTGCTGCACCGCCAGCTTGAACGCCAGGCCCGCATTCAACGCTTCCAGGGCGGCGGTACCGAAACCGACCTTAACCCGAACCTCGCCAAGCGTAACGAAGGACCAAAGAAAAAGTCCCCGAAAAATGACATCAGCGAAGACCAGATCGAGCTGCTGCGCGAGGCCTTCATCGACGGCTGTTTCGACTACCAGAAAGATTGGTGCCGGGCCGGCAATCAGCGCACCCGCGTTATCCTCAAGAGCCGCCAGATTGGTGCCACATACTACTTCGCCCGCGAGGCGTTCATCGACGCCCTGGACACCGGCCGCAACCAGATTTTTCTATCTGCTTCAAAGAACCAGGCCTACCTGTTCCGTGGCTACATCCAGGCCTTCGCCCGGGAAGTCATCGGCGTCGAGCTGACCGGTGACCCGATTGTATTGCCCAACGGCGCCGAGCTGTTTTTCCTTGGGACCAACGCCCGCACCGCCCAGGGCTATCACGGCAATTTCTACTTCGACGAGTTCTTCTGGACGTTCAAGTTCGAGGAGCTGAACAAGGTCGCCTCGGGCATGGCGATGCACAAGAAGTGGCGCAAAACCTACTTCTCCACGCCGTCGAGTATGGCCCACGAGGCGTACACCTTCTGGACGGGCGAGCGCTTCAACAAGGGCAAGCCCGCCGCGCAGCACACTAAGGTTGATGTGACCCACGGCGCGCTCCAACAGGGGCGGTTCTGTGAGGACCGGCTGTGGCGCCAGATCGTCACCATCCTCGACGCGGAGCGGGGCGGCTGCGACCTGTTCGACATCGAAGAGCTGCGCCGGGAGTACAGCCCCGAGGCGTTCGCCAACCTGCTGATGTGCGAGTTCGTCGATGACGGCGCGAGCATCTTCCCGCTGTCGGTGTTGCAGTCCTGCATGGTCGATAGCTGGGTGGAGTGGGCCGAGGACTACAAACCGTTCGCCATGCGCCCGTTCGGCGACCGCCAGGTGTGGGTCGGCTATGACCCGGCCGAGACGGGCGATTGTTCCGGCCTGGTGGTGGTCGCGCCGCCACTGGTGCCGGGCGGCAAATTCCGCGTGCTCGAGCGCCACCAGTTTCGCGGCATGGACTTCGCCGCCCAGGCCGCCGCTATCAAGGGCGTGTGCGACCGCTACTGGGTGACTTACATCGGTATCGACGTCACCGGCCTGGGCAGCGGCGTGGCCCAGCTGGTGCGCCAGTTCTTCCCGGCGGTGACCACCTTTAGCTACTCGCCCGAGGTGAAAACTCGCTTGGTGCTGAAGGCCTACGACGTGATCCACAAGGGGCGGCTGGAGTTCGACGCCGGCTGGACCGACATGGCTCAGTCGCTCATGGCTATTCGCAAAACCATCACCGCAGGCGGTCGCCAGTTCACCTACACCGCCGGCCGCAACGACAACACCGGCCATGCCGACCTGGCCTGGGCGCTCTTCCACGCATTGCAGAACGAACCGCTCGAAGGGCAGACCGCTGCCAATACTGGGCGAATGGAGATTTTCACATGACCGAACAACTCGCCAGCCAAGCGCTACTGCCGGCCACCCTCGACGCCGCCAGTGCGGGTACCCAGGTATTCAGCTTCGGTGACCCGACGCCGGTGCTGGGTGGTCGGGAGGTGTTCGACTACCTGGAGTGCTGGTTCAACGGGCGGTGGTATGAGCCACCGTTGTCGCTTAATGGCCTGGCCCGGTCGGTGGGGGCGAGCGTGCATCTGCATTCGGGGTTGATGTTCAAGCGCAACCTGTTGAGCAAGACCTTTATCCCGCATCCGATGTTGTCCCGGGCGGCTTTTGAACAGTTTGCCCTGGACTTTCTGTGCCTGGGCAACGGGTATCTGGAGAAACGCCGTTCGGTGCTGGGCGACACCCGGCAACTGGTGCCGTCGCTTGCGAAGTACATGCGGGTTGGGCCGGAGGGGCAGTTCTACCAGGTGCAGGGCTGGAAGAACGAGCACGCGTTTGAGTCAGGGAGCATTTTTCATCTGCGAGAAGCGGATTTGCATCAGGAGATCTATGGGTTGCCGGAGTGGATCAGTGCTTTGCAATCGGCGTTGCTGAATGAGTCAGCGACGTTGTTCCGGCGTAAGTATTACGAGAACGGCAGTCACGCCGGTTTCATCCTGTACATGACCGACGCGGCGCAGACCGAGGCGGATATCGACGCTTTGCGTAAAGCGCTGAAGGAGTCCAAGGGGCCGGGGAATTTTCGGAATCTGTTTGTCTATTCACCTACAGGCAAGAAGGACGGGATTCAGCTAATCCCCGTCAGCGAGGTAGCGGCCAAAGACGAATTCAACTCGATCAAGAATCAGACCCGTGATGACGTCCTGGCGAGTCTGCGCATTCCACCGCAGTTGATGGGGATTGTGCCGCAGAACGCGGGTGGGTTCGGGTCTATCAGGGAGGCTGCGCAGATCTATGTAGCCAATGAACTCGAGCCCATTCAGACGCGGATGACCCAGCTAAATGAGTGGGTGGGGGAGGAGGTAGTGAAGTTCAAATCCTACGAATTCGGCGGAGCAATGTAAGAGCCACGTTCAGAAAAAACGAGGTGGACAAATGGTCCTACTCGTCATGGTTACATTGAAACTTTAATAGTTACATAAGGGCAGGACTATAGGAAGTCCCGTCCTGCTGGAGTTGGAGAGTAATATTTTGCGCCTTGAGAGATGTCTAATACATGAGTGATTAGCTTCTTTTTTTCTAGATGTTCAATGATTTTTTCCATTGTAAGTGGCGGCATTGATGTCTGGGTGGCCAACGTTCTTACGTCAGCTTTCTGTTGTGATTCATACATTTCAGCAATTCGGCGAAGTACTAGTGCTTGATTTGTAGTTAGTTTGGTGTTGAGCAGTATGTCATCAAGTTCTTTGCGTTGCTCAATTGCTAGGCGTCTTCCTTCTGCCGACAATTTGAATAAGGGGTGTCCCGGCTTGGTGTAATTTTTCCTCAAAGCTAACTTTCTGCTTCTAAGAGACTCTAAATATCCAAGGGCTGCCTGATCGTCGTTCAACCCTAACTTGTTGTTTAGAGTAGACGGGGGGAGCCACTCGCCTAGAGGGAGTTTGTAGAGTTGCTCAAATGTTTGAGCCTCTTTTAGAGACATTGTTGCGAGTCTCACAATGTCCTTGGACTCGGTTTCTGTTCCGGCAAAAGTTAAAGTTAAGGTTCTTATTTTTTTCTGAAGTCTATGGGTGCTTAGCAGGTGCCAAATGAAAAAAACTGCAATAAATGAAAGCGCCAATAGCAATTGCCATCTGGTAAAAGTTTTAGGTTCATAAAACCATGTGTTGTCAGGCCCGAAAATGGCACCCCAAACACCAATGAACCATTCTTTTGAAACAAAGAGCAGGAGAACTGGAACCAATAATTTGTCTAGCATCCAAAAAAGTGTTTTCTTCATCGCTATGACTCCTTGCTCGATAATTTCAACGAGTGTATGAATGGCTACGCCTGCGCAGGGGGGGCAATCAGCCGCCCATCGCTATCGAATCTGTAGTTTTGCAGTTGATCGTCGGTTATGAATCTAACGATGTCTCCAGATTCGTCTTTAAGAATAAATCTGCACTTTCTATCATCAGTTATTTCTACGGTCGAAAAATACTCGCTGAAAGGGACTTCGTACTCTAACCCTTTTAGCTCTGCGAATATTCCGTTGACTATTATATAGTGGTGCTTTAGTAAGTATGTGCCGTGCGCGCATTTTGTATCGGAATGTGTTTCTGCATATCCAGTGCTGGTGAGCTCGAAAAGAGTTAAAGATTGATCGCCATTTGAGTTGTAGAACTTTTCTAAAGTTAATCCGTAGTCTTTAGAAATTGCTGTGTTTTTTATTGCTGCAAGTCCCTCCGTGGTGAAGTGAGGCTTCCAGATACCTAGTTGCGCCTGTGGTTTTACTACATGGATTTTTACTACTATTGTTTTGATTGTTCCCTCTTCATCTTTTTCCGTGCTTGGCCGCAATTCGAATATTTCGATGGGTTTCTGACCTGAGAAATTTGAGGCGGCTTGAGCGTATTTTTTTGCTGGGGAGGTATATCCAGTTGCAGAGAAGAATTTTCCTTTTGTTACTTCAGGTAGGTCAGGGAGAGCACCTGCTAATTTTTGTAAGTCGGCTCTACCTACTTTGCTATTCTGTATGGTGTAATCTTTGGCTTCCCCCATCACGATGCCGTCAGGGGAGCTAGAGTGCACGTCGATCTGATAAAGAGTTTTAGAAAATTCACCGCGTATTTTATTGTCGTGAAGAATATTACCTTCGGACATTAGGTGTTCAGCTATGCATGAGAACATTTCGTAGGCCGTTCCTGCTTTATTCGGAAGGTGGCCAAATATTTCGTTAAAGATTTTATCGATAGGGGACATCTACTTTCCTTGTTGGCTGCGGCTTGTCTTGGTTGACAATAATAGATCGGCTCCTTGATTTTGACACTACATATCAATTCACGCGTTCGTGTGCTAACCGTCGGCTACGACTAACGGTAATTAAAGCGACCGTCCAACGAGGCGGCTTTTTTCTGTCTGCAAAAATTTCAGCTCCAGTGCATCCATCGTGGGCTGTGGCGTGCTTCTGTCGCGGCGCGCGCCGTCGTCCCCCCACCTCGCCTCCGGTCTAAATAGGTCTTTTTTTCCGCACTTCTGCACCCCCCATTGAAATCAAGCCCGCTGGGCGCTATCGGAGCTTATCCAGGCTATCGAATACCTGCGGATCCCCGCGAAGGTGGGTGTCTTTTCGCAATGCTCATACGCATGCACCGGCGTACGGATTTCGGAGGCCCCGCGGGAAAAGGGTTAGGTTTTTTTTGAGAGGGGTGTTTTGAGCTGGAGGGCCCGTATTTGTTGGGCTTGAGGCCTAACTTTGATGGGTTAGGTTGGGTTAGGTTAAAGGTTAGGAATCTATAACTATCTGTTTTTAAAAGAATTTATAAACTGAATATTTAACATCAATAAAGGTTAGAAAATTACCAAAATCTAACCAGAAGCTAACCTTGGCAGTCCTTCGCAAAGCCTTACCAGACAAGGCTTTCAGGGCCGCGAGAAAAAAACTAACCCTCCTAACCTCTTTCCCGTGGGTCAACATAAAAGCGCCGAAACGCCTCGGGCGGGGCATTTACTGACACGCTGCATACAGAAATGCGCCGTCCGCCTCATGTCGCCATTCACACGCACGCACTCTCGTGCACACAGCGTCAGTCGGATGCGTTTGGGGGTGGTGGGATTGGAGCGACAAGCATTACAGCGCGGCCATATGCACGGCGCAGCTTACCAAGAGAGGAATGTTTGGGGGCGTGGGTGGTACGAAAATGGTACGGGCGTTCTCGGTGAGTGCTGAAGGGCGCGTATTACGTGGCCTCCAGAATTAGAAGTTCCAATCCATCATAGGGGCCACACTGAAGCGCCGAGACGGCTCAGGCCGCGTACTTTCTAGCTTTGAGCCTGTTTTTGCAGTGTTTGTATTCAACGTGTT